>NZ_JACSKD010000006.1:0-173879 GCF_018617455.1 Exiguobacterium sp. s22 | reverse complement strand
TTCGCGAACGCGGTGTCGAGGTTCAGCTTCGCGTTCGCGAGCGCGAGGCTGTCCGCCTCGGCGAGGAACGGGAACAGGGGCTTGTAGGAGGCGGGTGTCGCCGGTTTCCGTCTCGTTCCGCTCCCCGTTTTCGCCTCCTCGCGGATGGCGATGCGGTCCTCGAGCAGCTTGTTGTAGATGAACCGGGCGCAGCCGATCGTCTTGATGAGGAACTCGGCCTGTACAGGCGTCGGGTGGAGTCTGTATTTGTAGCCTTTCAGCATGTCCGTCCCTCCTCCCCTCAGAAGATTGTGATGTGTCTTCCTCATCCGATACCCGTGGAGGGGGAGGGAGAATCTGACGGAATGACGAACTTTTGTTCGTCATATCTGTCACAGGGGGAAAAGACTTTTGGACCGGGCGATTCATCTCCCACCTACGCTGGGCTTCGCCCCGAGACGCTTAGAGGAGGGAGAATTCTCGCCTACTTTTGTTAAAGACGACGTACCTGTTTTGTATGATTTTGTATATATTTGTCGCCATATTGACGATTTCATTCGTGAAGAGTTTGATACAATCGAATCGATTGAATGAAATAGGAGAGAATAAGAATGAGACGACACATGTTAGTTATTATGACGTTATTGATTGGGATGGGTACATGGTATTACATCGCGGGAGCCGCCCCAACGATTAAAGAAGTTCCGACACCATCCTTTACCGGACAATACCCCGGGTTACATTTAACGGTAGAGAGTGAACAAGCGAAAAGATATACGACATCAATCTCAGTTCCGAGAACGGATTATGAAATGCTAAACGAGGAGCTGGATGCATTCATTTTAGAAAAGAAAGAAGCATTTCAACACAACCTCACCCCTAGTCACGGTCAAACGGGTCACTTAAATATTCAGACCGATACATATCAAACGAATGAGGGAGAATATACGCTAGTCGTTCATACTTATGCATTCACTGGTGGTGCGAATGGTCAAACCACTGTCGACGTATTTCGGATGAACCTTTCGGACGGAACGTTCATTGAATGGGATGATGTCTTACGTGATGACCAACATGCATTAGAATGGTTCAAGCATAGCGTCATCACACAATTACAACATCGAGAATACGTGTTTGAGAATCAGTTACGTGAAGCGATTAAACATCCTAAATCGACGAAGTGGATACTGACGTCCTCTGGTCTAGATGTCATATTTGACGAGTATGAAGTGGCAGCGGGAGCGGCAGGTGTGGTAGAAGTTCATATTCCAATGAAGGAAGTTGAGCCGTTTTTGTTATCCAAATTAGATACGCCCACTACACAAGAAGAAGATTCTCCAATCATGAACCCCTCAAATAAGCCGCTTGAACCTAATGGGAAGTATGTTGCACTGACATTCGATGATGGACCACATCCAATCGTGACACCTCACATCCTTGAGACGCTTGAGAAATACCAAGCGCGTGCTACGTTCTTCATGTTAGGGAGTCAGATGGAATTCTATCCTGATGTGGCGAGGCAGGTAGCGTTGTCAGGTCATGAGCTAGCAAACCATACTGAACATCACCCGGATTTGACACAATTGTCTGAGAAGGGAGTCAAAGAGGAACTCGAACAGGTTGATGAACGAATTGAGAGGCTTACGGGACAACGCCCATCATTGGTTCGTCCACCATACGGGGCTAAAAATGAAATGATTGAGCAAATCATTCAGACAAAGGAGCAGACCCTTGCACTATGGACGGTCGATTCTCTTGATTGGAGTCACCGTAATGCCGATCAAATGTATCGCTTGATTATGGACAATGTCCATCCAAGTGCTGTTGTCTTGATGCATGATATTCATGAGTCCACAGCTGAAGGGTTGCCGAAAGTTCTCGATGCGCTGAAACGTGAAGGGTACACGTTTGTGACGATGAGTGAGCTCTTGACGTTGAAATAGTAAATGAACCCGCCGTGATAAACGGCAGGTTCATTTTTTTATTTCACTTCTTGATCTTTAATCGGGAACCAACCGGCACGTGTCGTGATGGCGTTCCATAGCGGAGCTGGGACAGCGAGTTCGGCTTGTTTGTTCAAGTCGAGTTCTGTCTCAATCTCGTCTTCACGGTCCGATTTCACTTTTTCAAGCCATTCTGGGTCGATGATCAGTTCGCGACCGAGTGCGGCAAGGTCGACGACCTCGAGCGCATCTTCCACTTGGGCCGGACGCTGAAGCTGCCCGACTCCGATGAGTGGGATGGCACCGTTGATCCGTTTGGCGATGCGGTCAATCGAACGCTCCGTGACATTCTCATCGCGCATGGAAGCTGTATTGAAATTCCAGAGAGATGCGTGAATATAATCGACGCCTTCCTCCAAAATCATATCGAGCAACACATCCGTGTCGTCGAGTGTGATACCTGGCTCTTCGATTTCTTCTGGTGAGAAGCGATAGCCGACGAGGAAGTTTTCCACATCTGCGGCGGCTTCTTTGACACGACGAATGACTTCGCGTGGGAACGTCAAACGTCCATGGACATCACCGCCGAAGCGATCTTCACGGCGATTTGAGTGCGGTGAGAAGAATTGTTGAATCAAGTAAGTGTTGGCTCCGTGAATCTCGACGCCGTCAAATCCGGCTTCGATGGCTCGACGCGTCGCTTCACCGAACGCCTCGATGATGGCTTCGACTTCTGACGTTTCGAGGGCACGTGGTGTAGCTGCGTCTTCACGGACAGGTGCGACGGCACTTGCACTGACAGGTTGTTCGTTCGGGACGAGTTCAGGTGGTGACATCCGTCCTGCGTGGAAAATTTGAAGGATGGCCTTTGCGCCTTCTGCTTTTAAACTTTCCGCCAATTGACGGAGACCTGGGATGAATTTGTCGTCATTGACCCCGAATGCGTTCGGGAACCCTTTCCCGTCTTCGGTCACGTACGCGCAAGCCGTGATGGCGAGGCCTACGTTTTGCGCCCGCTTCCGATAGTAAGCGAGCTCATGCTCGGATACTTCGCCTGTTGGCTCTGATGAGTAATGTGTCATCGGTGCCAAGACGAGGCGGTTCGGTACTTCGACGCCATTTTTAAACTGAAAAGGTTGTAACATACGTTTCATCTGAAATCCTCCTTCAACATGATACCTTGAAGTCTAAGCTTCTCGACTCAAAAATGCGAGTTGAATGCTTGTGAAACGGCACATTGCAGGTTGAATAAGCGTAAGAGATGATTGAAGTGAAAAGAATAGGGTATAATACAGGAGAAAAGTTGATATCCGGTTCGAGACAATAGAGAGACCACAACAGAAGGGGGAAGCCTTATTTTTGTTGTGGTCTCTTTTTCTATTCATTGAACCGTACTTACTATAGGAGGGAATAAGATGGAAATTAGAAATTTCTCAGCGAAAGAACGAGCGAAACGATATGAGCAACTGACGAGTGAACGTCATGACGTTCTTGTTGTCGGTGGCGGAATTACAGGAGCGGGGATTGCGCTCGATGCATCGTCGCGTGGGATGAAGACAGCTGTCCTCGAGATGCAAGACTTTGCGGCAGGGACATCAAGTCGTTCGACGAAACTTGTTCACGGGGGACTCCGCTATTTGAAACAATTCGAAGTGGCGCTCGTCGCCGAAGTCGGGAAAGAACGGGCCATCGTATATGAGAACGGTCCACACGTCACGACACCGGAACAAATGCTCTTACCGATGCACAAGGGAGGCACATTCGGTCCCTTCTCAACATCAATCGGGCTCATGGTGTATGACTTCCTCGCAGGTGTCAAACGGGCAGAACGTCGCATGATGCTCAAGCCGGATGAGGTCATCAAAAAGGCACCGCTCGTGAAGAAAGATGATTTAGTCGGAGGCGGCTATTACGTTGAGTACCGCACAGATGACGCACGATTAACGATTGAAGTGGCGAAAGAAGCCGCAAACCATGGTGCGCTTCTCATGAACTATGCGAAAGTGACAGGACTGATTTACGAGAACGGGAAAGTAGCCGGTGTCCACGTCGAAGACCAAATCGACGGGTCGACATATGACGTCTATGCGAAAAAAATCATCAATGCGACCGGTCCATGGGTTGATGAGTTACGAGAAGAAGATAACTCGAAAAAAGGGAAGCAACTTCGTTTGACGAAAGGGATTCACTTGGTCATCGATCAATCGAAATTCCCGCTCAAACAAGCAATTTATTTCGATACACCAGACGGTCGCATGGTCTTTGCGATTCCACGCGGAAACAAAGCATACGTCGGAACGACGGATACGTTCTTCGATAAAAACAAGGCGCATCCACGCATGACGACGGAGGACCGTGATTATATTTTGGATGCCATTCACTATATGTTCCCGGACGTTCATGTCACAGCAGATGATGTGGAATCAAGCTGGGCCGGTATTCGTCCATTGATTTACGAGGAAGGGAAAGATCCGTCTGAAATTTCACGTAAGGACGAAATCTGGCAGTCAGACAGTGGCTTGATTACAATCGCCGGCGGTAAATTGACAGGGTATCGCAAGATGTCAGAGACGGTCGTCGACCTCGTCGCCAAATTGTTGAAAGAAGAAGAAGGTGTCGTTTACTTGGCAAGTCGGACAAAACATATGCCAATTTCGGGTGGTCATGTCGGTGGGTCAAAAGGCTTCCAAGACTTCCTTGATAAGAAAACGAAAGAACTTCAAAATCATGGACTCGATGCAGAACACGCGGAAGCGCTCGTCCGTCTATACGGATCGAATATCGATCGCGTCATTGAACGAATGGATGCGAACGCATATGACCTTCCTGAAATCGTCTATGCGCAATTAGTATACGGAATTGAGGAAGAATCGGTTGTTCGTGCCATTGACTTCTTGATTCGTCGGACAGGCGCAATGTTCTTTGATATCGACTTCGTTCGTCAATATAAAGACGGTGTCCTTCGCTGTATGGCTGACGTCTTTAAATGGTCAGACGAGCGTTTGAAAGAGGAACGTGAAGAGGTCGAGAAAGAAATTGAAATCGCAGTTGTGCCAGTGACTGTCGAATCTTAAGATTCAATGTATAACGCGAGAGGTTCATTCTGAACAGGATGAACCTCTTTTTGTGGAATGGTTTCGTGACTTCGGAATAACGGTATATCTCATAAGTAGTCACTCTCACGTTGAAGGAGAACTGTTTATGATGCGAAAACTCATCGCCGTCTTATTGATTGGCGCTTTATTCATAGTAGGCTGGCGCTATGTCGACTTCAATCGTCTGTTAGCGGATTTATATTACGTCAAAGTTCCAAACGCGGAAGTAGCGACACAGACATCGAACGGCTATCGATACGATCTCATCGGATACGATGAAGACGGGAAGAAACGACCGCTCGCCATTGCAACCTCTTCACTTCTAGCAGAAGGGGATTATTTGAAAGTGTTTGTGAAAGAAGAAGATGCGGAAGTGACCGATTATGAACGGGTCAATCAGTTAGAAGTGCCTGAGCAATTGAAAGAAGAACAGGAAGTGGACAGTTCCGAGCCATCGTTCCCTTGATTTCAAAAGATAGGCATCGCGGAAAACAAACGAGTTTGGTATGGTTAAATTGTTTGATTATGGAAAACGATGTAAGGAAAGAAGGGACATGCATGTCACGGATGTTAATAGCAGATGACCAGGACGGGATTCGTACGATGCTCGCGCAAGTGTTTACAAACATGGGTGTAGACGTAGATACAGCGAAAGATGGCGTCAGCGCCTGGGAGTTTTTAGAGCGAGAACAATACGACTTGGTATTACTCGATATGAATATGCCTCGTATGTTTGGACATGAAGTGTTACGTCGCATGCGCGAGGAGAACGTGGAAACGCCCGTTATGATCATGACGGCATTTGGGGAAGAAACGGTGATTGAAGAAGTTCGTCGACTCGGAGTCGCTGCACAATTTGAAAAGCCGTTCGATATTTATGGAATGATTGAAAAAGTGAAAGAAGTCTTGAAAATTTGACGTTTCGTCACCAAGATGACATATGTAAACGCTTGCGCTAAGCCATTTCTATGCCCGAATAGCATAGGCACATGTTTTACGATGTGTTATAATGGGAACGAATTGCACGGGGGAACTTTTCCCAAACGTGTATAATAGCGAACAGACAGGAGGATGTCATTATGCCATTAGTATCAATGACAGAAATGCTTAACAAAGCATTCGAAGGCAAGTATGCAGTCGGCCAATTCAACATCAACAACCTCGAGTGGACGCAAGCGATTCTTCGCGCTGCGGAAGACGAGAAATCACCAGTAATCCTCGGTGTATCAGAAGGTGCAGCGAAGTACATGGGTGGCTTCACAACAGTTGTCAAAATGGTTGAAGGTCTCATGCACGACTACAACATCACTGTTCCAGTTGCAATCCACCTTGACCACGGTTCTTCATTCGACAAGTGTAAAGCAGCGATCGACGCTGGATTCACATCAGTCATGATCGACGGTTCACACCACCCGATCGACGAAAACGTCGAAATGACGAAACAAGTTGTCGAGTACGCGCACGCTAAAGGCGCTTCTGTTGAGGCAGAAGTCGGTACAGTTGGCGGCGAAGAAGACGGCGTCATCGGTGGCGTACAATACGCTGACCTCGAAGAGTGTGTACGTGTTGTTAAAGAAGCGAAAGTGGATGCACTTGCTGCAGCACTCGGTTCTGTACACGGACCATACCAAGGTGAGCCGAAGCTTGGCTTCAAAGAGATGGAAGAAATCGCGAAAGCGACACAAACTCCACTCGTTCTTCACGGCGGATCAGGAATTCCTGAGCACCAAGTTAAAAAAGCAATCGAGCTCGGACACAGCAAGATCAACGTCAACACAGAGTGCCAACAAGAGTGGACTCGTGCGGTACGTGAGAAGCTTGACGCTGACTCGAAAGTATATGACCCACGTAAAGTTATCGGACCTGGGATCGAAGCGATCTACAACGTCGTAACTGGCAAAATGCGTGAGTTTGGTTCAAGCAACCAAGCATAATCCTGTTTGATCAAGTCGGTTCTCTATGAGGACCGACTTTTTATATTTTTGCTCCGTCGTCCTGAGTCGAATCTGACAATGGGTGTAGTAATTCGCTTAGTCTTTCCGCATAATAGAGATTGTAAGCGATCACAATTAGAGGAGGAGACACATATGCGTTTTTTCATTGACACAGCAAATGTGGAAGACATTAAAAAGGCTCACCAAATGGGCGTCATCGGAGGCGTGACGACCAATCCATCGCTCGTCGCCAAAGAAGGTGTCGACTTCCATACAAGACTTCGGGAAATCTGTGAGATCGTCGGGGATCTCTCAGTCAGCGCTGAAGTTATTGCACTCGATGCGCAGGGTATGGTGAAAGAAGGAAAGGAACTTGCCGCCATTGCGCCGAATATTACGGTAAAGGTACCGATGACGCCAGCGGGGATGGAAGCGGTGAAACAGTTTAAAGAACTCGGGATCAAAACGAACGTCACGCTCATCTTTAACGCCAACCAGGCGCTACTTGCAGCACGCGCCGGCGCATCATATGTTTCTCCGTTCATCGGACGATTGGATGATATCGGACAGGACGGACTCGATTTAGTCGAAACCATTGCGAACATCTTTGCGATTCATGGCATCGAAACAGAAATCATCGCGGCATCTGTACGTCACCCGGTTCACGTGACGAAGGCTGCACTTCTTGGGGCTGACATTGCTACGGTCCCATACAAAGTCATCGAACAGATGATGAAACATCCGCTCACAGACAAAGGTATTGAGCAGTTCTTAGCGGATTGGAACAACGCTCAATCCAAATAAGTCCGTCGTAGAAAGGTTTTGATTAGCGTGGAAATTTTGCATATCGTTGGGCAGCAAAAATTAGAAGGAACCGTCGAGATTAGCGGGGCGAAACAGAGCGCTCTCCCTTGCCTTGTGGCTGCACTTCTTACGGAAGAGTCGGTGACGATTGAAAACGTTCCGATGATTGAAGATGTGGAAGTGATGGTCAATCTGTTGAAAGAGCTCGGGGTTCGAGTGGAACGTATTGGCGAACGGATCACCATTCATTCGAATGAGGCGGTCGCCATGCCACTTCTTGGTTCTGAGACGCGGAAAGTCCGTGCCGCTGTCTACTTGCTCGGGGTCTTCGCCGCCCGTTTCGGAAAAGGCGCGGTGGGTCTACCTGGGGGATATGCGATTGGTCCACGACCGATTGATTTACATTTGAAAGCACTAGAGCGTCTCGGGATTCGTGTCGAAAATGAATCGGGACTCTATCATGTCCGGGTCGAGGAACTCGTCGGGAATCGAATTTATTTGGATTTACGGTCATTTGGGGCAACGGTGAGTGCCATGCTCGCAGCGGTTTTGGCGGAAGGAACGACGGTCATCGAAAATGCGGCCTGTGATCCGGAAGTCGTGGACGTGGCGACGATGCTCACATCGATGGGGGCGCACGTAAGTGGTGCCGGAACCGATGAAATTCGCATCAAAGGTGTCGAACGTCTGCATGGGTGCACGCACACGTTGATTCCGGACCGCCTTGAAGCCGGAACGTTCATGATGTTCGGTGCGGTGTCTGGTAGTGTGACCGTACAACCGGTCATTCCGACACACCTCGAAGGGGTCATCCAAAAATTATTGGACTTCGGGGCAGACGTCCAAGTCGGTGAGGAATCAGTCACCGTGACGGCCGACCGCTACGTGCCGACGGACATTCGGGTATTTCATTATTCTGGATATCCGAGCGACCTGCAGCCAATCATGTCTGCTGCTTTATTAAAAGCAGAGGGGACGAGTATCATCACTGATAAATTATATCCTCAACGATTCCGGCATATTGCCGAGATGCGACGGATGAACGCACAAATCACACTTGAAGATGCTTCGGCGGTGATTCGTGGAGGGAATGTGTTAGCGAATGCCGAGATGGAATGTACGGATGCACGAAGTGCCGCAGCACTTGTCTTATCGGCACTTCAAGCAAATGGAGAATCGACATTGCTACATGCGGAACGATTGAATGATTCATATGTCGACTTTGTCGGCAAACTAAAACAACTTGGTGCGCTCGTATGGGTAGACGAACACACTGAAGTATAAAGGGGAGATTTCGGGTGGAACGAAGTTTATCGATGGAACTGGTCCGGGTGACAGAAGCAGCTGCACTTGCTTCAGCCCGTTGGATGGGACGAGGATTGAAAGTGGAAGCCGATGATGCGGCGACGACCGCCATGCGAGATGTCTTTGACACGATTCCGATGAAAGGGATTGTCGTCATCGGAGAAGGCGAGATGGATGAGGCTCCGATGTTATACATCGGAGAAAAAGTCGGGAACGGTTATGGCTCGCGTCTCGATGTTGCGGTCGACCCGTTAGAAGGAACGAACATCGTAGCGACAGGGACATGGGGAGCACTTGCCGTCCTTGCAGTCGCGGATGCGGGAGACCTCCTTCACGCCCCGGATATGTATATGGACAAAATCGCAGTCGGCCCAGAAGCAGCCGGTCTCGTCAGTCTCGACAACTCGATTGAGGAGAACATTGAAATTGTGGCGAAAGCGAAGAAGAAGAACGTGGAAGACGTCGTCGTGACCATCTTACATCGAGAGCGTCACGAAGAGATTATCCAACGTGTCCGTGCGACAGGTGCGCGCATCAAACTCATTCCGGATGGAGACGTTGCGGCCGCAATCAATACGGCTTTCCCGAAAACGGGTGTCGATTTACTTCTCGGTTCAGGTGGAGCGCCGGAAGGTGTCATCGCGGCGGTCGCGATGAAATGTTTAGGTGGAGACTTCCAAGGACGCCTACTCCCGGAAGATGAGGCGCAGAAACAGCGTTGCCATGACATGGGGATTGAAGACACGGATCGAATCCTCCTCCTCAATGACTTAGTGAAAGGTGAAGATTGTATCTTTGCTGCGACCGGTGTCACCGACGGGGAATTGTTACGTGGTGTTCAGTTCACATCACAAGGTGGGCAGACACATTCAGTCGTCATGCGTGCCAAGTCTGGTACGGTTCGTTTCGTCGAAGGAAACCACTCGCTCACGAAAAAACCAAAAATGGTCATGAAACCGGAATAATCAAAAGTCGTGGATGTGCAAACGTCCACGATTTTTTTGTTATGAAATATCTATAAAACGGGAATGTTGTGGTCAGGAGGTGGATGTGATGATTGAGGTAGCTGAACTTGTGAAAACGTTTAAAGATGTTCCCGCTGTGGATCATGTGTCATTTTCCGTGAAAGAAGGAGAAATTTTTGCTTTTTTGGGACCGAACGGAGCGGGGAAATCGACAACGGTACAAATGTTGACGACACTCGTGCGTCCGACATCCGGAACGGCACGAGTCAATGGATTTGATGTCGTCAAACAAGAGAAGGATGTCCGTTTATCAATTGGAGTCGCCCTGCAAGAGACGGGAATTGACAAAGTGTTGACGGGACGAGAGCTGCTTGTCTTACAAGGTCGTTTATTTAAAATGTCGAATGAAGAGGCACAACGTCGAGCGAGTGAGTTATTAGAAGTCGTTTCACTGACGGATGCGGCCGACCGACGGAGTGGTACGTATTCCGGGGGGATGCGTCGACGTCTCGATTTGGCCCTCACACTCGTTCATCGGCCGACGGTTCTTTTTTTGGACGAACCGACGACGGGTCTCGACCCGGCGAGTCGAATCGAGATTTGGAATGAAGTGCGGCGATTGAATCAGGAATTTGGAACGACGATTTTTTTGACGACCCAATACTTAGAGGAAGCGGACGAGTTGGCTGACCGAATCGCAATCATTAATCACGGAAAAATCGTGAGTGAAGGGACGGCTGAGGAGTTGAAACAACTCGTCGGTGGAGAGACGATCGCGATGGACTTTTCAAGCGAATCGGACGCCGCGACTGCCGCGACATTGTTCGATGCTTCTGCGAATGGAACACATGTGTCGTTTGAGTTACGTGATGTCACATTGACGGAAATCGTTCGGTCGTTAGATGAACAAGGACTACAACCTGAACGATTGACGGTGAAGCAACCGTCGCTCGATGATGTGTTCTTGAAAGTGACAGGCGAATCGTATGAAGGAGGCGAGATTCGTGTGGACTGAGACATGGTTATTCACGAAACGGAGTTTAGTGACGACGATTCGAAATCCGTTTTCGTTTATCCCGAACTTGATTATCTCTGTATTCTTTTTACTCGTGTATACGAGCGGCTTATCGAGCGTGGCCTCGTTGCCTCAGTTCGAAGGAAGCGATTATTTGAACTTCATCTTACCCGTATCGATCGTTTCAGGTGCAGTCGGGGGAGCAGGAGGCACGGGACAGGCGCTTGTCCGTGATATTGAGAGCGGCTATTTCGCACGGCTCTTATTGACACCGGCGACCCGTACGGCAATCGTTCTTGGCCCAATGATTGCTGGGATGTTACAACTGCTCGTCCAAACATTGCTCATCTTTGCTGTCGCCTTTCTACTCGGTCTCACCATTCCTGTCGGTGCGGCTGGATTCTTTTTCACGGTATTACTCGCGATCGGATTTGGACTGGGCTTTGCGGGATATTCAGTGGGTGTGGCCTTGAAGACACGAAACGCTCAGGCAGCACAGGCTGGGACATTATTGTTCTTCCCTTTGATTTTCCTGTCAACGACGTTCGTACCGAAAGAATTGATTGAAGCCGAATGGCTGAAGGTGGCGGCGACGTTCAATCCGACGACCTATATTTTCGAAGGGATGCGGGCGGTACTGACTCAGTCTGAGATTGATTGGGGAGCACTCTCGGCGGGACTCGCTGTCGCTGGGACGATGAGTGTCCTCATGATCGTCTTTGCGGCGACAAATGCGAGAGGGGCATTGAAGCAAAAATAAAAAACGACTCGGTTCCAATGAACCGAGTCGTGATGTTGTATTAGAGGTAAGATCCAGCGCCAACGTAACGTGGTGCCCAGTATCCAGAAGTGAAGCTCGCGTATTTCACGCCGCCTGTTTCTGAGTTGATCATTTTTGTTTTGCTAAGTGCCATCCCAACGTGTTGGATCGTCCCACCTGAGTGTGAGAAGAAGACGAGGTCACCCGCTTGAATCGATGACTTCGAGATTTTCTTCGCGCTTGAGTATTGCTGACGTGAAGAACGTGGAAGTGTTTTGCCGATTGCTTTTTTGTAAACATGACCAGTGTAACCTGAGCAGTCAAATCCAGCAGTCGTTGTTCCACCGTAACGGTAAGGTGTGCCTAAATATTTTTTTGATTCTGCAACGAGTTTTGCACGTTTACTTGAAGATGACGTAGAAACCGTTGTTGACGTTGACGTGTTCGCTTTCAAGTACGTGTACGTTGAAGAAGCTGAAATGTAACGTGGTGTGCCTTTGTAGTTGATCTTATAGAACGAACCGGATTTACCAAGGTATGTATAGCGTTGACCTTTATCCATTTTCGCGACGACTTTCGATGACGTAAGTGACGGGGCAGTACGGATGTTCAAACCGTTTACTTTTGAGTAAGCAAATGTTCCGGTAGCGGCTTCCGCTTGTTCACCTGTTGAGAACATAAGACCCGAGAAAGCGACAGTGGCAGCGACAACGATTGATGCAATACGCTTTAACATTGTATAAATCCCTCCGTTTTTAAAATCAACACGTTCATATATGACAAAATCGAGTAATATTTTAATAGTCGAGCACAAGTTGCGGTTAATACCCGGTTTCCTGTGCAAATAAACTATATCATGCGCAAGACCGATGGCATTTTTCAATCGTAAGTCAAAAAAGCGTTTTCTTGTAACAGAAATGAAACAATATGCGGATATAGTACTTCTTTTGTTACAAAACGATTCGGATTTGGGTAAGAATTTGTACATGAGGGAAATGCGTAACAAAAAGAGTGGTCTAGTAAAGTGACGGCATTCAAAAAATGTGGTTAGATGATGGCAGAACCATAAAAGATCAAGTGAAATTCTTCTTGTAATGAAATGTAGAAAGACAGGTGACTTGAATGAGTCAACAGACAGAACCGACAAAAAATTATACACTTCGTGAGCTCGAGACGAAGACGTTAAAAGAATTATATGAGATTGCCAAAGAAGTCAAAGTCCCAAACTTCCGAGAAGCGCGGAAACGTGAGCTCATGTTTCGGATTTTAAAATCACAGGCTGAATCAAAAGACTTATATTTCCTCGAAGGTATTTTAGAAATCATTCCACCGAATCCACAGTCACAGAATGATGGTGGGTTTGGATTCCTCCGACCGATCAACTATTCTCAATCTTCCGAAGACATCTATATCGCGGCTTCACAAATTCGTCGCTTCAATCTCCGAAATGGAGACCTCGTAACGGGGAAAGTCCGTAAACCGAAAGAGAATGAACGTTTCCAAGGTTTGTTAAGTGTTGAAGCAGTTAACGGAGAGTCGACGGACTCGACGCGTTCGCGTGATTACTTCCCGGCACTGACACCGATTTACCCGGAACAACAAATGGTGCTCGAAACAGAACCGACGCATCTTTCGGTTCGTGTCATGGATATGATCGCACCAGTCGGATTCGGCCAACGCGGATTGATTGTGGCACCACCGAAAGCGGGAAAAACCTCGCTTCTAAAAGAAATTGCGAATTCAATCACGACAAATCATCCAAACGTCGAATTGATCATTCTCTTGATTGATGAGCGACCAGAGGAAGTGACGGATATCCAACGCTCTGTACCGGACGCAGACGTGGCGTTCTCGACGTTTGATGAGACCCCAGAAAACCATGCACGTATTTCAGAACTTGTTCTCGAACGCGCGATGCGTCTCGTCGAGCATAAGAAAGATGTGGTCATCTTACTCGATTCCATCACGCGCTTGACGCGTGCGTATAACTTATCCGTTCCGCCGAGCGGACGGACACTCTCTGGGGGGATTGACCCGGCAGCTTTCCATAAACCGAAAAAGTTCTTTGGAGCGGCCCGGAATATCGAGGATGGAGGGAGCTTGACCATCCTTGCGACAGCGCTCGTCGATACCGGATCACGAATGGACGACGTCATCTATGAAGAGTTCAAAGGAACAGGAAACATGGAACTCCATCTCGACCGGAAATTGGCGGAACGTCGCATCTTCCCGGCAATCGACATTCGTCGCTCGGGCACTCGGAAAGAAGAGTTGTTACTCGGGAAGGAAGAACTCGATTCGCTTTGGACGATTCGCCGTACGATGAACGAGTCTCCAGATTTCGTTGAACAGTTCTTACGCCGTGTCCGTGAGACGAAAACGAACCTCGACTTTTTTGCTGCGTTAGAGGCGGATAAGAAAAAAAGACGACCGGTGAAAAAAACGAAAACAGACTTGTAAATCCTATAGTAGGGTGATATTATATTCTAGTGAACTTTCTCTAGGTTGAAAGAATACTTAGGGCCGAAGGAGTTGAAAAGCAATGAAACAAGGAATCCACCCAGAATACCGTAAAGTCGTATTCATGGACTCGACGACAGAATTCAAATTCATCACTGGTTCAACTCGTTACTCTAACGAGACAATCACGATGGAAGATGGAAACGAGTACCCACTCATCCGTGTCGATGTATCTTCTGATTCGCACCCGTTCTACACAGGTCGCCAGAAATTTGCATCTGCAGATGGTCGTATCGAGCGCTTCAACAAGAAATACCAACGTTAATCGTAAAGTTGTATGCTCACCGCCTAGGGATTGCCCTTGGCGGTTTTTTGTTACATTGACGCGGGTAAAGAGACGAAAGACTGTCATTAGGGGGCCTTTATGGAACTAATACTCATCAGCATCAGCTTGTTAATCGGAGTCGGGATCATGTCACAATGGCTGGCATGGCGTTATCAAATTCCGGCGATCATCATTATGACGCTCGCAGGGGTGTTGGCGGGTCCGATTCTCGGGCTGTTCGACCCGCGTGAACTATTAGGAGACTTATATAGTCCGATCATTTCGTTCGCGGTTGCCATTATCTTATTCGAAGGAAGTCTTGGACTTCATTTCAGCGAAATCAATCAGTTCCGGAGGTCGATTGTTCGCATCGTCACGATTGGAGTCGCGCTCTCATTTGTCGGAATGTCATTACTGATCCAATACGTCGGCGGGCTACACTGGGTCGTCGCCTGGACGATGGGGGCGCTCTTTGTCGTGACGGGACCGACCGTCGTCATTCCGTTATTACGACAGGCGCATTTAAAAGACCGTGTCGGAGCGATTTTGAAGTGGGAAGGCATCATCGTCGATCCGGTGGGGGCATTGCTCGGACTGTTTGTCGTCCGACTCGGTTACATCGTATATGAAGGGATGGACCTGTGGATGCAACTCCTCTTCGCCGGTGCATGTATCGTTGGGGTCGGACTCGGTTATTTGTTCGGACATCTCTTGATGGGGTGGTTCATTGCCGAAAAGGTGCCTCGTTATCTCCGTGCCTCGGTCACGTTGACAGCCGTCCTCGTGTTATTCTCACTCAGTGAGCTCATGATGCACGAAGTAGGGCTTCTTGCCGTGACAGCGATGGGGATGACGATGGCCAATACAAAACATCGTGATGAAGAAATCATTGAAGAATTGCAATCGTTTAAAGAAGACATTTCAATCTTACTCATCTCGTCTGTTTTCATCTTATTGACGGCATCCCTTTCTCGGGCCGAGCTGTTGAATATCTTCCAATGGCCACTTCTCTTGACGATTGCGGGCATTCTCTTCTTAGTTCGACCGGTGGCAATTTATTTGTCAACAATTGGAGGAGGTCTGCCGTTAGCGGAACGAGGATTCATTGGTTGGATTGCCCCACGCGGGATTGTCGCGATGACAGTTGCGGGATTCTTTGCTGAAGAGGTGGCGCATCTCGGAATTGACGATGCGAAACAAATGTTGCCGCTCACACTCGGACTTGTCTTCATTTCCGTTACGTTACACGGTCTCACGATTCGACCGCTCGCGCGGAAATTGAAATTAATCGATGAACAAAAAGAGGCGAACGCTGACGAATAATGGCTCATGTTCTTTCAAATAAGATTTGGGAGAAGTCAACCCTTTTCCTCAACTCGAAAGATAGGTATAATCGGTAAGCGATTATCGATGGAGAGGGCGAAGAATAATGATGCATGTGACGAACCGATATGGTTGGATTGAAGTGATTTGTGGGAGTATGTTTTCAGGAAAATCGGAGGAATTGATTCGCCGAGTCCGTCGTGCTCATTACGGGAAAATTCCGGTCCAAGTGTTCAAACCAGCAATCGACGACCGGTATCATGAAGAGAACGTCGTCTCACATACAGGCAACTCGGTCGTGGCAGTCCCTGTCGCGTCAAGCCAAGACTTATACGATGCCGTACGTGAAGAAACGCAGGTCATCGCCATTGATGAAGTGCAATTCTTTGATGAAGGAATCGTCGATGTCATCGAGCAACTTGCGAACGAAGACAAGCGCGTCATCTGTGCCGGACTCGATATGGACTTTCGGGGTGAGCCGTTCACGATGATGCCTGAACTGTTATCACGTGCGGAGTTTGTCACAAAGTTGCAGGCGATCTGTTTGTCTTGTGGGGCGCCGGCTTCACGGACACAGCGTTTGATTGACGGGAAACCGGCGCGCTATGAAGACCCGGTCATCTTGGTCGGTGCTTCCGAGTCTTACGAACCGCGATGCCGACATTGTCACGATGTACCGAATAAACCACATCCGGTCCGCCATACGGTGGTAGACTGATGAATCGACGGACCGCCCTCGGCGGTCCGTTTTTTTGCTATAATAGATAGAGTTTGATTTGACGGAGAAAGGACGGATCATCATGTTTGACCGTTTAAGTGTATTAGAAGATCGTTACATGCAATTGAATGAAATGCTCGCCGATCCTGAGGTACTCAGTGACTCGACGAAATTGAGACAATATTCGAAAGAACAGGCACAACTAGAGGAGACGGTACAGATGTATCGTCAGTATAAAGAAACAAGTGAAGCGTTCAAAGAAGCGAAGGCGATGCTTGAAGACCGGACGCTTGACGCAGACATGCGTGAATTGGCCAAAGAAGAGATGAACCTCCTCGAACCGGAAGTCAAAGAATTAGAAGCGAAGCTGCGGATTTTATTGCTTCCAAAAGACCCAAACGATGACAAGAACGTCATCGTCGAAGTCCGAGGGGCGGCAGGTGGAGACGAAGCGGCCCTGTTCGCTGGGGACCTTTATAAGATGTATACGCGATTCGCTGAACGTCAAAATTGGAAAGTGGAACTCATCGACGCGAACTATACCGAGCTTGGTGGATTCAAAGAGGTCACGTTCATGATCAATGGAGCAGGCGCCTATTCGAAACTCAAGTTTGAGAACGGTGCCCATCGTGTACAACGGGTTCCATCGACTGAATCGGGCGGACGAATCCATACATCCACAGCAACTGTAGCCGTTCTCCCTGAGGCAGAGGATGTCGAAGTCCACATCGATATGAAAGATGTACGGGTCGATACGTTCACCTCATCAGGTCCAGGAGGGCAATCGGTCAACACGACGCAATCGGCGGTCCGTTTGACACACATCCCGTCAGGACTCGTCGTATCATGTCAGGACGAGAAGTCGCAACATAAAAACAAAGACAAGGCGATGAAAGTACTTCGGGCACGTCTCTATGACAAAATGCAAAGTGAGCATATGGAAGAATTATCGGCACAGCGAAAATCGGCGGTCGGCACAGGGGATCGCTCCGAGCGGATCCGCACGTATAACTTCCCACAAAGTCGCGTCACAGATCATCGAATCGGCTTGACCCTTCAAAAGTTGGACCGTGTCCTAGCAGGTGAACTCGAAGATATTATCGATGCACTCATCATGGATGAACAGGCACGTCTGATGGAGGATGCGGAATGATGCGGATTGCCGCGCTACTCAAACAGACAGAGGAACGATTGCAAGAAGCCGGACGCGACCGAGCAGCTGCCGAATGGTGGCTCATGCATGTACTTCAAGTCGACCGGACGGGTCTCCTCGTCCGCCTATCAGATGAACTATCCGCGAATGAAGCCGAACGGTTCGAGGCGGGAATCGAGCGTTTACTGATGGGAGAACCGGTACAGCACGTGATCGGACATGCTCCCTTTTACGGGCGTTCGTTTGAAGTGAACCGGGACGTCTTGATTCCGAGACCGGAAACAGAAGAGTTGATCGATTGGGTGCTCGGACAAGTTCGCCATGTCGAGGATGATGAGATTGTCGATGTCGGAACGGGAAGCGGAGCAATCGCAATCACGTTGAGCCTTGAGCTCGGAGTACGCGTACAGACGGTCGATATTTCTCCGGAAGCAATAACGGTTGCAAAGCGGAATGCGGCAGCCCTTGGTGCGAATGTACGATTTTATGAAGGCGACGGGCTCGCCCCGATTGCGGACCGCTCGATTCGCGTTCTCGTCTCCAATCCGCCCTATATCGAGGCGGATGAGTTGTTGGATGAGACCGTCGTCGGCTACGAACCGCACCTCGCTCTCTTTGGAGGAACGGACGGACTCGACATGTATCGGCAATTGATTGCGGAGTCGGTGCGCGTCTTACGTGCCGATTGGCATTTGATTGCGTTTGAAATCGGGTATAACCAAGGACAAGATGTGAAATCATTCCTGTCTGAACGTTATCCTGAAGCAGAAACGGGTATTTTAAAAGATATAAACGGCAAGGACCGTATCGTCTATGCCGTAAGGGAAGGGATTGCGTATGGAAACGAAATGGATTAAATCGAATGAGATTGAAGAGGGGGTACGTCTTCTTCAATCGGGTGAAATCATCGCCATGCCGACAGAAACCGTCTATGGTCTCGCTGGAGATGCCATGAACGATGTGGCAATTCGCAAGATTTTTGAGGCGAAGGGTCGACCGTCGGATAACCCGCTCATCGTCCATATCGCTTCAATCGAACAAACGAGTTTGTTTGTCGATTCGATTCCTCCCGTTGCCAAACGCTTGATGGATGCGTTTTGGCCAGGCGCTTTGACGATCATCTTGCCTTCAAATGGCCGAGCCTCATCACTTGTGACCGCAGGCCTCGATTCCATTGGACTCCGGATGCCGAATCATCCGGCAGCACTCGAGTTGATTCGTAAGTCGGGGTTAGGACTTGCGGCTCCGAGTGCGAATCGTTCGGGACGTCCTTCACCGACGACCGCTCAACATGTCGCGGATGACTTGAACGGACGAATCGCAGGAATCGTGGATGGAGGTCCCACTGGAATCGGTGTCGAGTCAACCGTTGTAGATTGTACGGGAGATACGGTCACGATCTTACGACCAGGTGGCGTGACGCGAGAAGAAATGGAAGCTGTCATCGGACCGGTCGCCTTAGATGCCAACTTGAGCAACGATGAAGCCGCACCACGATCGCCGGGAATGAAGTACACGCACTATGCCCCAACGGCTCCTGTTTATCTAGTCGATGGCACACGCGAAGACCTAGCACGTGTTATCGAGGAGCGGAAGCAAGCGGGACTGCGGATCGGTGCACTCGTGTTCGATGAGGAACCGACACCGGCAGAGGTCACATATTCACTCGGGACCTCGATGGAAGTGGCGGCGCAGCGTTTATACGACGCGCTTCGTCGATTTGATGAAACAGATGTGGATGAGATTTATGTGAACACAATTGAACCGGTCGGGGTCGCACTAGCCGTCTATAACCGTCTATATAAAGCGGCGGGCGGAAAAATCGTGTACCCGACGAAAGATGCCTAAAGACATAGAGGAGGACACGCGATGTCAATGAAACGCGTATTATTCATATGTAGTGGCAACACGTGCCGAAGCCCGATGGCGATGGCCTTGCTCCGTTCGAAAATGACCGGGGACGAGTTTGATATTCGCTCGGCCGGTCTACGGACGATGCAAGGATTCGATGCTTCTGAAAATGCACTGCAAGTTCTCAGAGAACGAGGGATTGAACTTGACCATGTCACGCAGACGTTCGATGAGGTGTTAGGGAATTGGGCAGATATCATTTTGACGATGACGCGCGCACATCGTGAACAAATTCGGGATACATACCCGGATTTGTCGGAGCGGACGTATACGCTCTATGAATTCGTGACGGGGCTCGAGCGAGACATCAACGACCCGTTTGGAGGTTCGATGAATGTGTATCGCCAAGTGCGAAACGAACTCGAACCACTCGTGAATCGACTTGTGTTAAAATTAACGAATGATGGGTCAAAGGTGACGAAACCACCGAGACGCCTACCAAAGAAGACGGGGGAATGAACGAATGAAAATTGCAATTGGCGCCGATCACGGCGGTTTCAACTTGAAAAAAGAAATCGTAGCCTTGCTTGAGGATCTCGGACATGAGTATAAAGATTTCGGGACGCACTCGGCGGACTCGATTGACTACCCAGACGTGGCCATCCCGGTCGCGGAAGCAGTAGCGGCAGGTGAGTTCGATCGTGGGATTTTGATTTGCGGTACGGGAATCGGAATCGGGATTGCAGCGAACAAAGTCAAAGGAATTCGTGCGGCACTCGTCCATGATTCATTCAGCGCAAAAGCGACACGTCAGCATAACGACTCGAACATCATGACGATGGGCGAGCGTGTCATCGGACCTGGTCTTGCACTCGACTTGGTAACGACGTGGCTCGATACGGACTTTGAAGGCGGTCGCCATTCAAACCGTGTCGACAAGATGAGCGCTTACGAATCGAAGTGAGTCAAATGAAGACGGAACTTCTCGGATTATTAACGGAGCTTCACGAACGGTTCTCGTTGAATGATGAGCGCATTCTCGTCATCGGATGCTCAACGAGTGAAGTGCTCGGAAAAACGATTGGGAAGGCAGGTTCCATTGATGTCGCGAACGAATTGATGGAAGCATTCCTTGAATTGAAAGAGAAGACAGGTGTCCATTTGGCGTTTCAAGGGTGTGAGCATATCAATCGTGCCCTCACTGTTGAGCGCCGGACACTCAAACAGTTCGGCCTCACTGAAGTGACGGTCGTCCCTGTCCGTTCCGCGGGCGGAGCGATGTCCGAGAAGGCGTATGCGAATTTCGAGGAGCCATGCGTCGTCGAATCGATTCAAGCAGATGCCGGGATTGATATCGGCTCGACATTGATTGGGATGCATTTGAAGCCGGTCGCCATTCCGGTCCGGTTGTCATCGAAGCACCTCGGCGAAGCGTACGTCACGTTTGCGGTCACGAGACCGAAACTGATTGGTGGGTCACGGGCTCAGTATCCAAATAAATGAAGAAAGCATCGCATTTAGGTTTTTCGACCGAGTGCGATGCTTTTTTGTTCAAATTATAAATCTTCTCCAAAAAGATAGGAGATGACCATCGGGAAACGCTCGCGCCAGGCAAGCTCATTATGGACTCCTTCTTCAATCACTTCGAAGCGGATGTGTTCGACCTTGTCTTTTAACAAGTTGTACACGCGTTCGCTCGACTCACGATACATTTCATTTGTTGGGCCATTTTCAATCGGTTCCTCGACCTCTTTGGCGCCGACGTCCAAGTAAAGACGTTCCACTCCCTTCAAATCGCTCGCTTCAATCAATTGTTCCAGCTCGGTTTGGTTGAACCAAAATGCAGAGGACAGGGAAGCGACGCGTTTGAAGATGTCTGGATACACACAGGCTGCGTACACCGAGATGAGTCCACCCATCGAACTCCCCATCATCGCTGTCGCTTCCGGGATCGTCCGATAGTCAGCATCGATTTGAGGTTTTAATTCCTGCGCGATGTATTCGATATACGCCGAACCCTGCCCGCCGAGCACGATGTCACGACCGAGCAAGCTCTCCCCGATATAAGGGTTTTCCCATGGTCCATACTCATCAAGTCGTTGTTCGCCTGATGCACTATCGAGGGCGACGACAATCAAGTCGCGCTTCGAGGCGTCTAAATATTCACCGACGCGCCAGCTCATATTGTAGCTCGCATCCTCGTCATCAAAGCAGTTCTGTCCATCATGCATGTAGAGGACCGGATATCGTTTTTCGGACGTCTCATAGTCGGCAGGTGTGTAGATTCGGACCGTTCGTGTCCGTTCGAACGGTGTGATCGTCAGTTCTTTTGTCTCAATCATAAGTGGCCTCCTCACAGTTACATTCTTATTAATGATACCCAACTTTTCATCAGATTATTGCGATACCCAAAAAAACAAGCATGTGGTACGATGGGGGTGTTGATTTTTAGACATTTAGAGGGGGTCTTCACATGGTAAACACGACGAAGTTGAAAGTGCAGGATGCGGAATTGTTTGAGGCAATGCAACACGAGCTCGGTCGTCAGCGCGACAACATCGAACTCATCGCTTCAGAAAACTTTGTTTCAGAAGCGGTCATGGAAGCGCAAGGTGGCGTATTGACGAACAAATATGCCGAAGGATATCCGGGACGCCGTTACTACGGTGGCTGTGAGTTTGTCGACGTCGCTGAGAACTTGGCGCGTGACCGTGCGAAAGAATTGTTCGGTGCAGAACATGCGAACGTACAACCACACTCGGGTGCACAAGCGAACATGGCGGTCTACTTCACGGTGCTTGAAGCAGGAGATACGGTTCTCGGAATGAACCTGTCTCATGGTGGTCACTTGACGCACGGGAGTCCGGTCAACTTCTCAGGTGTGCAATATAACTTCGTCGAATATGGTGTAGACAAAGAGACAGAACACATCGATTATGACGTCGTCGCTGCACTTGCGAAAGAACATAAGCCGAAATTGATTGTCGCGGGAGCGTCAGCATACCCACGTACGATCGACTTCGCGAAATTCCGTGAGATCGCGGACAGTGTCGATGCTTACCTTATGGTCGATATGGCGCACATCGCTGGACTCGTGGCAGCAGGGCTTCACCCGAACCCGGTCGAGCATGCGCACTTCGTCACGACAACGACGCATAAGACGCTTCGTGGACCACGTGGCGGAATGATTCTTTGTAAAGAAGAGTTCGCCAAAGCGATTGACAAGTCGATTTTCCCAGGGATTCAAGGTGGCCCTCTCATGCACGTCATCGCAGCGAAAGCGGTCGCGTTCGGTGAGGCGCTCCAACCTGAATTCAAAGATTACCAGCGTCAAGTGATTGCGAATGCGCAGGCACTTGCGACAGGTCTTGAAGAAGAGGGACTCCGCATCGTATCGGGTGGAACGGACAACCACCTCTTACTCGTCGACCTTCGTGGCATCGACATCACAGGGAAAGCGGCCGAGCACGCGCTCGATGCAGCGGGAATCACGGTCAATAAAAATACGATCCCGTTCGACCCGGCATCACCATTTGTCACGAGCGGAATCCGTCTCGGTACGGCTGCGATGACGACTCGTGGTTTTAAAGAAACGGATATGAAAGAAGTGGCACGTCTCATCGGGCGTGTGCTCAAACAACATGAAGACGAAGCGGTACTCGCAGAAGCCCTTCAAGACGTGCAAACGTTAACGGCGAAGTTCCCGCTTTACCCTGAACGAGGCTGAGTCAATGGATATTCGGACACTAGCAGAACGAGAGCTATCCGAACTTCCCTTATTCGATATGACGGAATGGTTGGCTCGTAAAGGGGAATACGACCCGTCTTTCCGTCTTGTCGCCAGTGAATTCGGTGTCATCACGACGCTCCTCGACCATGGCTATTATGAAGAGGCGAGCGAACGCATCGTGCCGCTTCTCGGGATGAAAGTGCCGGCTGCTTTCCATCGACTAGGTCTTGCGCTAGAAGTAAAGGCGAACGGAAAAAAAGCGGCCAAGCGCCGCTTTCGTTCGTTCTCGTCGGCTGTCATCCAACATTCGGATTTAGCCGAATGGCGACAGGCGTTCAAGTTCGATAAGAAATGGCTCGGACTCCCGCTTGTCGTTGGTCTTGCAGCTGTAGCGCTCGTGTTTTGGCCAGATACCGAACCGCCAGTCGTACCAGTCGTGACGCCGAACGAATCGGATCAAACCGTTGTCGAGACGGTGACGGAAGAAGAAGCACTCGCAGAGCGCCTTGAAGAACTCGAGGCAGAAGTCGCTCGACTCGAAGAAGAGAATGAGAAGCTTCAAGAGTCGGACGAACAAAAACCGAAGGAATCAACGGAAGAGGCACAGGACACATCAACAGATGTTGTACCGCTGACCGAGGTAGAAGCACTCGTGCAAGACAAGAAATATGAGCGAGCTGATCAGTTGTTAGACGGGAAAGCAAAAGCTGGTCAAGAGCAGGCTGTCGGATTTTATCGACTTCTCGTCGATAACAAGTTAGAAAAAGCAGAAATCGCGGATTATGCGGCTTATATCGAGTCGTATCCAGAGTCCGGTTACAAAGCGGATGTCCTTTGGATGAAAGGGATTGCCGAGAAAAAAGCGAATGACCCGGCTTATCGTGAGACGTTGACGACCGTTTCCGAGATGGAAGGGACGTATTGGGCACCGATTGCCAAATCCGTGCTTGAAGAAGAATGAGGCGCTGCGTGAGCAGTGCCTTTTCTCATGGAATTCTAATGAAGTCCACCTTATATTCTCTTATTTACATCGTATGATGCGAGTAGGAGGAATGTATCGATGAAACGTATATTGAAGTCGATTGCAACTTTTCTTTTGGCGATTGGACTGATGGGAATCGGACTTGCCGGATTCTTCTTTTTCATTTCAACCGGTCAATCCAGCTTGTCGCAACTATCGTTAGCGGCGCTGGACATCGAACGGCAATTGGAGCGAGTGGACGCGAGTTGGGATGAGTGGGAAGATGGTCTCGAAAGACAAGTTGAATCCGCTATTCCAGAAGGAGTTCGTCTGTTTTTTGCGAATTGATTTCGGGAATTGAATAACAATACGTCGAGCGAGTCGCTCGACGTTTTTTTTCAAAGGAGTGAGCAGGATGCAGACGATTCTCGTCGTAGAAGATGATTCGAAGATTGCACGATTACTGGAGTTGGAATTGAAGCACGCCGGGTATGCCGTCGTTGTGGCGATGGATGGGCGTGTCGGTTTGGAGCGAGCTCTCGCCGATGATGTCGATCTCGTCTTGCTTGATGTGATGTTGCCTCAAATGAGTGGACTCGAAGTGGTACGTCGTCTGAAAGAAGAACGGCCGTTGTTACCGGTTCTGATGGTGACGGCTCGTGGCGATCGTTATGACAAAGTGAGCGGACTCGATCTTGGGGCAGATGATTACATCACCAAACCATTTGAAATCGAAGAAGTGCTCGCACGGATTCGGGCATTTTTACGTATGCGTCAGCTCGTTCACCAGGACCATTCCGAACAGGTATTGACGTATGAGACATTGACCGTTGACGTGAATCGTCATGAAGTATATTGCGATGGAAATAAAGTCGACTTGACTCGACGTGAATTTGACTTGTTGGTTTTCTTTTTAGCACACCCTGAACGTGTGTTGACGCGAGACCAACTCGTCGAACACGTGTGGGGATTTGACTATTATGGGGATACGAACGTCGTGGACGTCTATGTCCGGTATGTACGAAAAAAACTGATTGGTTCTTGGATTCAAACGGTTCGCGGTGTCGGCTATATGTTGAAGCGTGGTGAGTGACCGATGCTACGAACAAAAATTGCGTGGGCGATGACAGGGTTTATGCTGTTGCTTCTTCTCGTCTCCTTTGGCGTGACCTGGTTCGTCGCCAGACAGGAAATTGTCGATTCGCGTTTTGACGTGTTACTGCAGGCGTTGAATCTCTTGGAAGAAGATGTCCGGAATAGCGATGCGGTATTGTCGCTTCATGAGGACAGTGTCGTGTTAGAACGTCAAGAAAACGGCGAATGGGGAATCATCGCAGGAGAAGTGCCAGACGGAACGACGTTTCCCATCAATTACGGGGAACCGGCCCTCATCGATGATTGGTTTGTGGTCGCGACGACGGATGGACTAGCGTTCGGCTTTCAGGATCGAGATGTGAGCAATACGATTCAAGCACTCGCGACCATTTTTCTCGTCATGTTCTTCTTTGCCGTTCTCTTGACGTTCCTCGGGACGTGGTGGATTTTACGTCAAGGTCTGTCACCGTTACGCCGATTGACAGAGACGATGGAACGGATCACGGAGTCCGGTAAGTTAGAGACAATCGAAGTGGATGACCGACAAGATGAAGTGACGACTCTTTCGGACGGATTTAATCATATGATCGAGCGAGTCGAAGGGACGATGGAGCAACAACGTCGTTTCGTCGCCGATGTTTCACATGAACTCAAGACACCGTTGACCGTCATCGAGGGCTATGCGAAGTTATTACAACGATGGGGACAAGAAGATGAGAGTGTACGCGCCGAAGCGATTGACCATATTTTAACGGAGTCGCGTCAAATGCGAAATGATTTGATTGAACCTATGCTCGAATTGAATCGATTTGCTGCACTCGAACAGGTAGAGCGAGAAGAAATCGATTTAGCTGAACTTGGGGAATCAATAGGGGAACGTTTTTTGCGGTCGCACGGCGTCCATTTACCTATTGAAGCTACAGGAAGCTGGTTTGGTCATCGTGAGTCGTTACAGCGGATTCTTGTCATCCTATTAGACAATAGTTTGAAGTATGCGGAAGAGACGAGCCTTCATTTGAAGAGTGATCGAATTGAGGTACGCGATCGAGGACCGATTCTTTCGGATGATGTGAGGAATCGGCTGTTCGATCGATTCTATCGATTGGATGAAGCCCGTGATCGAAGTGGGAGTGGTCTCGGTCTCGCAATTGCGAAAGAAGTGGCGGACTTGAATGAGTGGACGATTGGAAGTGAATCGAATGATTCGGACGGCAGTGTGTTTTATCTGACTCGATGATGAATGTTTCGCACTTTCTCATCAACTTTTAATGAAACCTTAAATGGACTCTCACTCGAGAGGCTTATGATGAAAATAAGAAGAACACATCATAAGGAGGAAATGACCATGAAACGCATCGGCTGGATCATCGGAGCTTTACTAGCTGTCATGGCGATTGTAGGAATTGGATTTTATGTGAGTGGAAATCAGACGGACACAGTCATCGTGCCACAAGCAATGAATCAAGCGAGTGATGATCAATCAACGGACAACCCGGACGACTCCGCTTCATCGGATGACTCGAGTAACACATCAGATGACGCATCGCGAGTCGAGAGTGGGGACGACTATGAACTATATGGGACACTCGTTCAGTTATCGAAAGAAGATGTGACCATCAGTTTCAATGGAAAAGAATCGACGTATCGTTTAGCAGTGACTCATGAAATTGATGAGGATACACCGCAAGTGGGAGATCGGGTCAAACTTGAATTGAATCAAAAGGATGAAGTGAAGGAAGTAGACCGTGAGAGCGGAGACGAAGATTCTTATATTTACGGGACACTCGTGAAATTGACGAATCAAGATGTCACAATCAATATCGATGGAAAGGACAACACCTATTCACTAGCGGCACGTTCGGAAATCGATGAGGATACACCACGAGTCGGAGATTTCGTCAAACTTGAACTCAATCGAGATGGGGCGGTCATTGAAGTGGACCGTGAATCACAGGACGATCAATATGAGAAGGACGATTCTTCACAAGACGACTCATCTGAATCGGAAGATGAATACGAAAAAGACTAATACGGATACTTGAAAGAGCTGATCTATCGATCGGCTCTTTTTTGTAGCGGCGACTATGCGAAAGAATTCATCAGAAACGTAATAATTCTGAAATCATCACAAAAATAGGTTATATGTTATGATGTACAAGAAAAATTTAGGTGATTTTCACCGAATTGGGAATGAGGAGGGACATCAATGCGGTCGTATTGGGGAATCTTGCTCAGTTGTATCTTGTTGAGTGGATGTGGTACCGAGACGATGAACGCGATTGAGTTACGTCCATTGTCTTCCTATCGAGTCGAGCAAGATCCTGAGATAGCATTAACAGAACAGACGAAAAAACAATTGCTTACATATTGCGAGCGTCGTCCAACCGATGTATTGCCGACAAAGAGAGCGAAAGTGGCGGAAGTCACATTCCGTCACCCGCTATATGAAGTCCTCGGGTCTAAGACTGTGAAATATTTTGCCGCGGGGGACGAACGGTATATCACCTGTGCGAACAGCAGTCAATTGATGGAGCGGACGTTTGCTGTAGAATCCATTCCAGAGTTTGAAACTCTTGACGAAGAGCGATTCGAGGAATCGGAGATCGCCTCAACGATTGAGTTCGATCAAGTCAGTGATCTCAATCAACTTGCGAAGACGTTCAACTTGAATGATGGACACGAAGAAATTGTGGAGGATTCTGCTTTTCACTACACGACACCCGATACAGGAGCAATCTATGTAACGTTCGAGACAGTACGGGATGGACGTACACTCGATCCGATCATTGAACCGAAGTTATTTCCGTTTAAGAGTGGGGAAAATGAAGGGTATGTGTTTTTGACGAGCCGAGCTGATGATCGGCTCACCCTTCAAATCGGGGATGCGCCATCCCTGAAACAACTCGTGCTTCCCAATATGTTTGAGGCATCGTACATGAAAGTTGATCCGAAAGAGGAGGCGCTTTCTCTTGAAGGGGAACACCGTAAACTGATGAAACGGATTATCTTATCCGATCAACCGATTGTAGAAGACGTGGCTAACCAATCGTCACTAACCCTATCGAAAACATACGGAACCGTCCTTGAGATTTGGGGGCACGTTCGCCGGCCGGCCCTGAATAAGATGTCTTCGCGTCCAGCCGATGGGGAAACACGCCTTGCCGTTTTTGAGTCGAACCAAGATACCGTATGGTTAGACGGTCCAAAGACACAAGAGCTGTTTGATGCCTTATCTCATATTCAACCTCATGAGAAAGCCTCTACAGCTGTCAAAATCGGAGTCTTACATCTATATGAAGAGTTGACCGAACAATCCTTTGATGTATGGAAGACAGAGACGGAACTCTATGTGGTGGACCAACAGTCATCTAAAACGTATAAACTTCCGACAACCGATTATTTTCAAACCAACCAACCATAAAATGGCGTCTGACCTTTGTGAAAAAAGAAGTTGGCTCTACCCTTCTCAACTAAGTTAGGGTACAATGCTCGAGAGAGAATGAGAGAGGAGTGAAGCAAGATGGGAAAAGTACATGTTTATGACCATCCTTTGATTCAGCACAAAATGACGATTATGCGTAAAGTAGAGACGGGGACGAAGCAGTTCCGTGAACTCGTCGACGAAGTATCTTCACTTATGGCATACGAAATCACGCGCAGCCTACCCCTAACAGACGTAGAAATCGAGACACCGGTCTCTGTTTCCACTCAAAAGATGATTGCCGGCAAGAAATTGGGAATCGTCCCTATTTTACGTGCAGGACTTGGTATGGTGGATGGGTTCCTCAAAATGATGCCGAACGTAAAAGTCGGTCATATCGGTCTCTATCGTGACCCGGAAACGCTTGAGCCACACGAATACTATTTGAAACTTCCGACAGATGTCACAGAACGTGATTTTATCGTTGTAGACCCAATGCTCGCGACAGGTGGTTCGGCTGTTGATGCCATCGCCTCACTCAAAAAGCATGGCGCGAAGTCAATCAAATTGGCATGTCTTTGTGCAGCACCAGAAGGCGTAGAGCGTGTGCAAGCAGAACATCCGGATGTGGAGATTTATCTTGCGGCACTCGATGAAAAATTAAATGATCACGGTTATATCGTTCCTGGACTTGGGGACGCGGGTGACCGTTTGTTTGGTACGAAGTAAGTTTGATCCATGGGAATCGCCTGAGCGATTCCCATTTTTTTATGGGGATCAGCCTGGAATTTTTATCATTCAATTCGGTCACAAAATAGACACAAAAAAAGAGAAGTGAAGCATCGAATAAAGGTGTTCATTACTTAGTTTCTTCTTATTTAACTATTAGACAAAGAATATACGGGAGAGTGACGAGGAATCAATCCGCCAATTCGATGAATGAGATTACTCACAAAAAAATGGGCGAAATCGCTCGACATGTCAAAAACATCCTCGGTATACTGATACAGGACGTTGAAAACGATTTCAAAAAGTAGTCAACGACCGTTTCGTAACTCTTTGTGAACGTAAACGTTTACGGATTGAAATTTCCAAAACGTGGAGGTATAACTGAACTATTCTTCATCTGATTCCTTTTGTGAAATGTTATAAAGTCAACATTTTTATTTCAACGTTTCTTCACACTTTCTTTAAAAAGTGCTTTAAACGTTTAGTTTATGAAGTGCGGAAAACTATTGATATGACTTGATTTAAAGCGCTTTTATAATTGTGAAATCCATTGACTTCTTATACCATTTCCGTTACTCTGAACTTGTGTGACTTTTGGCGGTCACGCGAGTGTGAATTGATGAAAGAGAATCTAAGTTTGATTGTGTAAAAGGAGGTCGAGGATGGTGAAAAAAGACAATCGTTACCTATCCTACGCCTCGATTGCCTCTCAACTTTCAACCGCACTGGCAGGACCGATCGTCATTGGTTATTTCGTCGGACAATATGGCGTCAGACGAGAGTTTTGGGGAACATTTGGTTTGAATGCGTCGGTGTTTCTGGGGATGTTGTTCGGACTCATCGCGCTCGTACTCATTCTTCGGAGTTTATTGACAGGAGAGAACGAATGAATAATCAGGTGCAGGCAAATGTACATGCACAAAAGAGATTGATGAAGCGTTATACGATAGGGTTTTCGGTTTGGTTTACTCTTTTATTAGCCGTATCCTATGCGATTCCTCGATATGAATCCGTATGTTTAGGCCTTTTTATCGGTGGAGTGGCAAGTCTGATCATTTTACATATGCAAAATCGATCGGTTGTTCGAATGTATGACGTTATTGAAACGGGCAGACGCCCGAAATCACATGGGACTGTTTCAAGGATGGCAGTCGGTGTGTTGGCAGTGATAGTCGGTCTATTTTATGACGACCGGGTATCCTTGATTGCGGTGGTAACTGGTCTAATCGCCGGCCACATTATACAAATTGGCGAGTTTGCACTTGCCCAGCTCAGCAGGAAAAGAGGTGAATATTAATGAATCATGGGTTACCCACCTATTCTTTAGAACTTGGGGGCTATACGCTTTATGGCAGTTGGACAAACATTCTGACTGTGTTGATTGCGGCAGTTTTAGTCTTCTTATTCGCGGTGATTGGTACTCGAGCGCTTGCAATTAAACCAACGGGATTGCAAAACTTCTTTGAATGGTTTGCGGAGTTTGTCCGTGACATCATTTCAAGTTCAATGGATTGGAAGACCGGAGGACGATTTATTGCATTCGGTATGACACTCACCCTGTTTATTTTGATTTCAAACTTGATGGGATTACCATTTACGCTAATTAGCGGACATACGTTATGGTATAACTCACCGACAGCAGATCCATATGTCACGTTGGCCTTGTCGACACTCGTCGTTACAATGTCTCACTATTATGGAATCAAGCTTGTAGGATTCAAGCATTACTCACTCGAGTATGTGAAGCCGGTATGGTTCATGCTCCCAATCAAATTGATTGAAGAGTTTGCGAACACGTTGACGCTCGGTTTGCGTCTATACGGTAACATTTTTGCCGGTGAAATCATGATTACAATCATCTTAGGACTTGCGGTTACTGCAGAAAGTACATTAAACCCACTTGGGGCAGTATTTGCAATCTTCCCGATGGTGCTATGGCAAGGATTCTCGATCTTTATCGGGTTAATCCAGTCGTATATTTTCCTAACACTTGCCATGTTGTACATTGGGCACAAGGCAACTGTTGAGCATTGATCAAGCAAGTGACAAACAGCGTGAAGACAATAACTACTTATATTTTCTCTAGGAGGAACTTACAAAATGGAACAACTCAATCTTATTGCAACAGCACTCGTAATCGGACTTGGAGCACTTGGTGCTGGTATCGGTAACGGTCTTATCGTAGGTGGTACAGTTCAAGGACAAGCACGTCAACCAGAACTCAAAAACGAACTTCGTCAAACAATGTTCATCGGTATCGGTTTGGTTGAAGCCCTCCCGATCATCGGTGTGGCTGTCGGTTTCCTTCTCCTCAACTCTTGATTCCGAGTTAACGAGAACAACTTAAGAGGGAGCATGTCTCCCTCACTTATTTAGTCAAGAGGAGGGTATGCATGGATACGATGATGATTGCAGCGGAAGCAGGTCATGAAGGCCTTCGCGTCCTAGATATGATCTTTACACTTGTCACATTCCTCGTACTCTTGGCCCTGTTGAAGAAATTTGCTTGGGGACCACTCCTTGGAATGATGAGACAGCGTGAAGAGTATGTAGCGAATGAAATTGAGCTCGCTGAAAAGAGCCGCAAAGATGCGGAAACATATGTCGTTGAACAACGTGAAGCACTTAGTGCGGCACGTGTTGAATCGAAAGAAATGCTCGATTCAAGTCGTCGACAAGCAGAAGCTGAACAGGCACGCTTGGTGGAGCAGGCGCGCATGGAAGCAGAACAAATTAAAGTCGAGGCAGAAAAAGCGATTGATCGCGAACGTGAACTTGCGAAACAAGCGCTTCAAACCGAAGTCGTCACACAAGCGATTTCGGCAGCACGCCACGTCCTTCAGTCTGACCTTAAAGGCGACGAAGCGAAACAACGTGCCCTCGTCACAGACTTCTTGTCTAAGGCGAAAGGCGCTAACTAATGAACGGATCATTAGCAAAACGTTATGCCAAAGCGCTCTTCGACTTAGCGCGCGAACAAGAGATGCTCGACCAAGTCGAAGCGGAAGTGCGCCTGCTCGATGAAGTGCTCCACGCGACGCCTGAATTGATGAACGTATTGACGAATCCATCATTCAGCGACAGCGAGCTTGCACAGCTGTTAAAAGATAGCTTTGGTGATATGACGGCAATCGTATTGAATACGTTGCTTGTGATGGTCGAAAACGATCGTGCTGAAGAAGTACGGGCGCTCCCACACTTTGTCCTTGAGTACATCAACGACTTCCGTGGAATCGCAGAGGGTATTGTCACGAGTGCTTACCCATTATCAGAATCAGACTTAAAAGACGTCGAACTCGTCTTCGGAGAGAAGTTAGGTAAGACGCTCCAGTTGAAAAACGTCGTCGATGAACAAGTCATCGGTGGACTTCGTGTCCAAGTCGGATACACGACGTACGATGATACAATCGAAACGAAATTGACACGCCTTGAGCGTGAATTGTTGAATGCGTAAGAAATAGGGGTGAATTCAATGACAATCAAAGCTGAAGAAATTAGCGCCCTGCTAAAAGAGCGAATCGCTTCGTACGGTTCAGACCTCGAAGTCAGTGAGACAGGTACTGTCATTCAAGTAGGTGACGGAATCGCTCGTGCACACGGTCTCGATAACGTTATGGCGGGGGAACTCGTAGAGTTCTCGAACGGCGTAATGGGCTTGGCGCAAAACTTAGAAGAAGGTAACGTCGGGATTATCATCCTTGGCGATTACAAAGGCATCAAAGAAGGCGACGCTGTCAAACGTACAGGTCGCATCATGGAAGTTCCAGTCGGTGAGGCACTCCTCGGACGTGTCGTCAACCCACTCGGACAACCAATCGATGGTCTTGGACCAATCGTGACTGACAACTATAACCCGATCGAGCGTAAAGCTTACGGCGTTATGGCTCGTAAATCGGTTCACGAACCACTTCAAACAGGAATTAAGGCGATTGACGCCCTCGTTCCAATCGGTCGTGGTCAGCGTGAGTTGATCATCGGTGACCGTCAAACAGGTAAAACATCGGTTGCGATCGATACGATCATTAACCAAAAAGAAGAGAACATGATTTGTATTTACGTTGCGATCGGTCAGAAAGAATCGACTGTCCGTGGCGTAGTTGAAACGCTTCGTCAAAACGGCGCACTCGACTATACAATCGTTGTTTCGGCATCGGCTTCACAACCGGCACCACTTCTTTACCTCGCACCATTCGCGGGTGTATCGATGGGTGAATACTTCATGGACCGTGGGCAACACGTCCTCGTTGTTTATGATGATTTATCGAAACAAGCGGCAGCTTACCGTGAGCTCTCGCTCCTTCTCCGCCGTCCTCCAGGCCGCGAAGCCTATCCAGGGGATGTCTTCTACCTCCACTCACGCCTTCTTGAGCGTGCAGCGAAGTTGAACGACGAACTCGGCGGTGGTTCATTGACTGCACTTCCGTTCATCGAGACACAAGCATCGGATATCTCAGCATATATCCCGACAAACGTTATCTCGATCACGGATGGTCAGATCTTCCTTCAGTCGGACCTCTTCTTCTCTGGGGTACGCCCAGCGATTAACGCCGGTCTCTCGGTATCGCGTGTAGGTGGTTCGGCACAAGTAAAAGCGATGAAGAAAGTTGCTGGTACACTTCGTCTTGACCTCGCATCATACCGTGAGCTCGAAGCGTTCGCTCAGTTCGGGTCAGACCTTGACAAAGCAACGCAAGCGAAGTTGAACCGTGGTCAGCGCACAGTTGAAGTCTTAAAACAAGACTTGAACGCACCGCTTTCTGTAGACAAGCAAGTCATCATCATCTACGCACTCACGAAAGGTCATCTCGATGACATCCCAGTCGAAGACGTACGTCGTTTCGAAAAAGAAATGAACGCATGGCTCGACCAAAACCGTGCAGATCTTTGTCGCGAAATCCGTCAGACAGGAAACCTTCCTTCAGACGAGGCAATGATCGATGCAATTACGGAATTCAAAAAGACGTTCTCGCCATCGGTTTAATCCGGTGACGAGCGTCTATTAAGGTGGTGAATCGAAATGGCATCATTACGTGAGATCCAGATGCGGATCACCTCGACCCAAAGCACGAAGCAAATCACGAAAGCGATGAACATGGTGTCGGCATCGAAGTTGAACCGTGCCCAAGGCAACAACGCCAACTTCAAACCGTACATGAACAAGTTGCAAGAAGTCGTCTCGTCGATCGCCGGCGGTACGTCAGGTGCGACGCACCCGATGCTTCAAGTTCGTCCCGTTAAACGAACAGGCTATATCGTCATCACGTCAGACCGTGGTCTTGCCGGTGGGTATAACGCTAGTGTCCTTCGTGACGTCTATCGTGAACTCAAGGCAAACCATAACTCGACAGATGAGTATCGTCTCTATGTCATCGGGAAAGTCGGTGTTCAGTTCTTTAAATCACGCAACATTCCGGTGTATAGCGCGATGACAGGATTGAACGACCAACCATCTTTCGTGGAAGTATCTGAAATCGTTAAACAGACGGTCGGTGCTTTCAGCGAAGGCGAGATTGATGAATTGAAGCTTTGCTACAACTCATTCATCTCGGTCATCAGCCAAGAAGTGAAGATTCAACAATTGCTCCCGCTCGGGAATATCGAATTATCTGCATCTAATGTGGTGTACGAATACGAACCAGAAGAAGACACGATCTTAGCGGCGCTTCTTCCGCGGTATGCGGAAGGACTCATCTATGGTGCGTTACTCGATGCGAAAGTATCGGAGCATGCAGCTCGGATGACGGCGATGTCGAATGCGACAGATAATGCGGATGAACTTATTCGCGGACTCAAGCTCAAATTCAACCGCGCGCGTCAAGCAGCGATCACACAAGAAATTACAGAGATTGTCGGAGGTGCGGCGGCGCTTGAATAAGGCGCACGCCCTCTAGATTGTAGGAGGCTAACACGATGAACGAATACGGCATGAAAGGCCACGTAGTCGCAGTCATGGGCCCAGTTATCGACGTTAAGTTCGAAAACCACTTACCAAACATCTATAACGCCCTTAAAGTCACACACGTTGCGACTTCATCGGAAGATGTCAGTGTTGACTTGACGCTCGAGGTAGCTGTTCACCTTGGCGATGATACGGTCCGTACGATTGCGATGGACTCAACCGACGGCGTTCGCCGCGGCATGGAAGTAATTGATTTAGGATCACCGATTTCAGTACCGGTCGGAGAAGCGACATTAGGACGCGTCTTCAACGTACTCGGTAACCCAATCGATGATAAAGAAGTGGCGGCAGACGTGCTTCGGTCACCAATCCACCGTCAAGCACCAACATTCGATGAGCTTTCAACGAAAGTTGAAATCCTTGAAACAGGGATTAAAGTCGTCGACCTTCTCGCACCATACATCAAAGGTGGTAAAATCGGCCTCTTCGGTGGTGCCGGTGTAGGGAAAACCGTCCTCATCCAGGAACTCATTAACAACATCGCGCAAGAGCACAGCGGGATTTCTGTATTCGCAGGAGTCGGTGAGCGTACGCGTGAAGGAAATGACTTGTTCCACGAGATGACGGACTCAGGCGTTATTAAACAAACAGCAATGGTATTCGGTCAGATGAACGAACCACCGGGTGCACGTCTTCGTGTTGCCTTGACTGGTTTGACAATGGCAGAATACTTCCGTGATGAGCAAGGACAAGACGTTCTTCTCTTCGTTGATAACATCTTCCGTTTCACACAAGCAGGTTCTGAGGTATCGGCCCTTCTCGGACGTATGCCATCAGCGGTAGGTTACCAACCAACGCTTGCGACTGAAATGGGTATGCTTCAAGAGCGAATCACATCGACTGCAAAAGGATCGGTTACATCGATTCAAGCGGTTTATGTACCAGCCGATGACTATACGGACCCGGCTCCAGCAACAACGTTCGCTCACCTTGATGCAACGACTAACCTTGAGCGTCGTCTCTCTGAGATGGGGATCTACCCAGCCGTTGACCCACTCGCTTCAACATCACGTGCCCTTTCTCCTGAAATCGTAGGCGAAGAGCATTATGCTGTTGCGCGTGACGTTCAACAAACGCTACAACGCTACAAAGAACTCCAAGATATCATCGCAATCCTCGGAATGGATGAATTATCAGAAGACGACAAACTCACGGTACACCGTGCACGTCGTATTCAGTTCTTCTTGTCGCAAAACTTCCACGTGGCCGAGCAGTTCACTGGTCAAAAAGGTTCGTATGTACCGGTCAAAGAGACTGTACGCGGCTTCAAAGAAATCCTCGATGGTAAACACGATGATCTTCCAGAAGATGCATTCCGTCTTGTCGGTCCAATCGAAGACGTCATCGAAAAAGCGAAGACGTTGGTCTAAGACCTACGCGGAAGGGGGAAACTAGACGATGAATACACTTCACGTCAACGTCGTCACCCCGGATGGTGCAGCCTTCGAAGGTGAGGCACGCATGGTGATTGCACGCTCGGTCGCAGGTGAAGTCGGGATTTTACCGAAACACGTACCGATGGTAACACCACTGGATGTCTCAGTCCTCAAACTGCGCCACGAAGATGGTGGACGCACGCTGATCGCAATCAGTGGCGGTTTCATGGAAGTTCGTCCCGACACGGTGACGATCTTAGCTGAAACAGCCGAAATGGCGGACAAGATTGACTATGACCGCGCATCTGCGGCGAAAGTTCGGGCTGAGCGCCGTCTCCAAGACACAAAGCTCTCAGAACTCGAATTCCGTCGTGCAGAACTTGCGCTCAAAAAAGCAATCAACCGCTTGAGCATTCGCGAGATGAACGATTAAGTAAGCACTCCCACACCAAAGTGTGGGAGTTTTTTTTGTTCTCACGAAAGATAGGTCTTTGGTCGCACTCCTAAATGGTCGGACTAGTAAAAAATATAGGAAAGAAAGCCGATAATAAAGGTGGGAACTACCGTAAAGGAGATTGAGGAATGAAAGTTTACGTTGCGCGACAACCAATTTTTGACCAACAATTACGCGTTTGCGGCTATGAATTGTTATATCGCCGCAGCGAAAATAATATCTTTGAGAATGTAGACGATTCGTTAGCAACGGCTGACGTCATTCATAATGCCTATCTTGTCTTCAATTTTCGGGAATTGACAGAGGGGACACGTGCGTTCATCAACTTTCCTCAGACGTTAATTGAAGGGGAGGTGCCATCGCTCCTTCCTCGCCAATCGCTCGTCGTCGAGGTGCTCGAACATGTTGAGCCGACAGAAAAAGTCTTGCAATCCCTACGTTCGTTAAGGCGTCAAGGTTATACCATCGCATTGGATGATTTCGTTTTTGAAGAGAAATACCGTCCCTTGATTGGACTTGCCGACATCATTAAAATCGATTATCAAGCGACCCCAGTCGATCAGCAACAAAAACTAATCGATGCACTTGGCCATCGGGTCGAATTTTTAGCAGAGAAAATTGAAACCCCGGCAGAGTACGAGATTGCGAAACGACTCGGATATAAGATGTTCCAAGGATACTTCTTTAGTCGTCCCATCGTGGTGCACGGGGCCGAAGTCCATCCGTTGCGTCACACGCTCAATGAAATATTAAAAGAGCTCGATCGTCCGGAACCGAGTTTTCGACGGATTTCAGCGCAAATTGAGCGAAGTGTCGACTTATCCTATAAGATGCTCCGTACGGTCAATACGGTGTATCAAAAAGGTCGTCGAACGGTTGAATCAATCGAGCAAGCCGTCGCACGAATCGGACTAGATGAGTTGAAACGATGGTCGTACTTGATGCTCTTACGGGAGATGCAGACGTCTGAATCGAAAGAACTGATCAAGCAGAGTGTCATCCGCGGAAAAATGATGGAGTTGATTGCGGAAGATACATTGACAAGTGTGTCACCATTCGACGCATTCATCACTGGAATTTTTTCGTCGCTCGATGTCATTCTCGATGAGGCGATGCAGACGTTGATTGCGGAGCTTCCGGTGACACCTCCTGTAAAGGCAGCGTTACTCGGTGAACAGAATAGTTTGCGAAAGTTGTTAGAGGATGTGATCGCCTACGAACAGTTGACGATTCCGCTCCATAACACAGATTCGGATTGGTCTCAATATTACGTTGAAGCGATCCGCTGGTCTCGTAGCCTTGACGAATCGATTGAATAATGTTTGAAATATGTGAGGGGCGTCAATTACTGTAGTAAGGCCTTACTGCTGATGACGTCCCTTTTGGTGTGCTTGTAGAGAAAGTGAGTTGATCGAATGGTTCGAACCGCTCGAAGCTTAAGACCCTAAGTCTTTTTTTCTCTAACATGACATGATATGATTAAAAATGGTACGAATTTTAGAAAAGAGGGGAATCGTCGATGATCAATACCGTATTTTCGCTAGCGATTTATGTCATAGCGATTTACGTCGCTTGGTGGGCACTGTTACCCGTCAAATGGGACAAGTTGCTCAATCAAGTGAGGAGCCCGCAGGCTGCTGTCTTGCGCGTTCTCGTAGCGGTTGTCTTCGGTTCGCTGATTGCCCAGTTCTTTTTGGAGTATATCCGATTGGCGCAGGCACTCGCACCTATACAGTAGTCGCAGAATATTTAACAAACTGTAATCCTGCTGTAACGACTCCTATATGAATATCATGTAGGATAAATTCGTCTGACATGGTGATTATTCGTTCCAATTGCACTTATTTATTTCATTTTTTATGGAATGAAAATCATCACGTTTTGCAAACCATTCTAATAATCGACATCATCACATCCGGAATCGGATATCGACGCACTATATAAAAAAACAATGAAGTTGGAGGACAAAGAGAGATATGAAGGATTTGATCGTAGTCCGTGGAGGACGTAAACTGTCAGGTACTGTGCGCGTTGAGGGAGCAAAAAACGCCGTACTCAAAACATTGGTTGCCACTCTGTTAGCTAGCGAAGGAAAGTCAATTTTACAAAACGTACCACGTCTTGCTGACGTGTACACGATTAACAAAGTACTTCGTCACCTCGGTGCAGAGGTATCGTTCAATGAAGAAAAGAATGAAGTAACTGTCGATGCGTCGGGCGACATCAAAGATGAAGCACCGCTTGAGTACGTGCGGAAGATGCGTGCTTCAATCCTCGTCATGGGATCTCTTCTTGCCCGTCTCGGTCACGCTCGTGTAGCGATGCCAGGCGGATGCTCAATCGGCTCACGTCCGATTGACCTCCACTTAAAAGGATTCGAAGCGATGGGCGCGAAAACGGTCATCGGGAACGGATTCGTGGAAGCTTCTGTAGAAGGGCGTCTCCAAGGTGCTAAAATCTACTTGGACTTCCCATCTGTTGGTGCGACAGAGAACATCATGATGGCAGCTGTACTTGCAGAGGGTACGACCATCATCGAGAACGTTGCAAAAGAACCTGAAATCGTCGACCTTGCGAACTTCTTAAACGGAATGGGCGCACACGTACGCGGTGCAGGAACTGAAACAATCCGCATCGAAGGTGTGGAAACGCTTCGCGGTGCAGAACACTCAATCATCCCAGACCGCATCGAAGCAGGTACGTTCCTCGTTGCAGGTGCCATCACAGGTAGTGACATCGAAGTCATCGGTGCGGAACGTGAACACCTTCGTCCACTCATTTCAAAAATGGAAGAAATGGGTGTCCACTTTGAGGATACAACTGAAGGCATGCGCGTCATGGCACCGGACGAATTGAAGCCGGTCGACGTGAAGACGATGCCACACCCTGGTTTCCCGACAGACATGCAGTCACAAATGATGGCACTCGTCTTGAAAGCGGGCGGCACATCTGTCATCACGGAAACGGTGTTTGAGAATCGCTTCATGCACGTGGAAGAGTTCCGCCGTATGAACGCGGACATTAAGATTGAAGGACGCTCGGCAATCGTCAAAGGTGGCGTACGCCTCCAGGGAGCGGAAGTTGTCGCAACGGACCTTCGTGCCGGAGCAGCACTTATTCTAGCAGGTCTCATCGCGGAAGAAGAGACACGCGTTGGAGATTTATATCATATCGACCGTGGATACGTTGACTTCCACAAGAAACTTCAAGCACTCGGTGCAGACATCGAGCGTATTGAAGGAACTGTCGAAGTTGCTGAAGAAATGGTTCAGAACTAAGAAACGAGTACGAATGAGAGGGCGAGGAGAGACTCTTCTCGCTCTTTTCAATGAAGAATCGAACGGAGGAACCTATACATCATGTTTTCAAAAGATATCGGGATTGATTTAGGGACAGCGAACGTTGTCATTCACGTCAAAGGGAAAGGAATCGTCTTAGACGAACCTTCAGTCGTTGCCATGAAACGCTCTACAGGGAAAGTACTAGCAGTCGGTTCAGAAGCGTATGAGATGGTTGGTCGTACACCTGGGGATATCGTGGCGATCCGTCCTCTCCGCGACGGAGTCATCGCCGATTTCGCCACAACAGAGGAAATGCTCCGTCACTTCATCGAGAAAATCCAAGTCCGTGGCTTCTTCGGGGGCATTCGCATGTTGATTTGTACCCCTGCGAACGTGACGCCGGTTGAAGCAAAAGCCATTCGTGAGGCTGCTGAAAAAGCAGGAGCGAAGGAAGTCTTCCTCGCCGTCGAACCGAAAGCGGCAGCTGTCGGTTCAGGCATGGACATTTGGAAGCCAGTCGGTCATATGATCATCGACATCGGTGGTGGGACGACAGACGTCGCCATCCTGTCGATGGGTGACATCGTCTGTGGTGAGACCATCAAGATTGCAGGGGATCGTTTCGATACGGATATCCTTCGTGCCATCAAAGAGAAGCACAAGCTCATCATCGGAGAACGTACGGCAGAACAAATCAAGAAAGAAATCGCAACGGTCTTCCCAGGAGGACGGAACGAATCGATGGACATTCGTGGACGTGACATGGTACGTGGATTGCCACGTACGGTGACCATTACATCAGAAGAGCTTCGTGAAGCGATGGCGGAATCAGCCAATGAAATCGTCGAAGCAGCGAAGCGTGTCCTTGAACAGACACCTCCTGAACTCGCAGCGGATATCATCGACCGCGGCATCATCATGACAGGTGGGGGGTCACTCCTTCACGGTCTTGACCAACTTGTCGCAGAACGCGTCATGTTGCCGGTCATGATGGCTGAGGAGCCGACACTCAGTGTTGCCCATGGAACGGGAATCATGCTCGAAAACTTAGATCGATTGAAATAAACAAACAAGCGACCGCGCGAGCGGTCGCTTGTTTTGTTTCAGACGCTATTAGGTTGTCTTTTCGCATAGGAGCGCAAGAAGATTATGCTCTGAATCTCGAAAGAAGCTCATCCACGTTTCTGTTGTGTCCATTTTGGCGACGAGATGAGGCTGATCGATGAAGGACACCCCTACATTTTTCAACTGAGCATAAGCGTCATCGATGGATTCAACACTCAAGTAAAGAATGGGACTCGATGTTGCGAAATCTTCATTTTCAGGAGGAGATAACATGAGGCGGATGCCACCGCAATTGAAAAACGCGAGCGTTCCCGCTTGGAAAAGAAGAGGTAGTTTCAGGATGTCTCGATAGAATGTGATCGCTCGATCTAACTCTTTGACGGGAATGTAGATTTGTCCAATACCTTGAATCAAGTTCATTCGAATCAGTCCTTTCAATCTGTAGTAGTTTGTGGAAGGGTGATATGTACAGAAGCAAGTAAAAAACTATCTCTATTATAATTGAAAACAGCTTATGGAATGGATTTATTCTGAGGAGAGTGAGATATAATGAAAGCAATAATCAAGGGAAGGGGAATCATGATGGCACCGATTCATTAATAAACTAAACAGGACAAACAAATAGAATCGGAGGACATGATGAACAAACCAATTACACTCATTACGGGCGTCAGTCGTAATCAAGGCATCGGAGCTGCGATTGCACGAAAACTAGCACATGAAGGGCACGACCTTTATTTGACACACTGGAGTCCGTTTGACGCGACCGACGGAATCGGGGAAGAGAGAGACTTCATCGAACGATTCGTTCAAGAGTTGACCGAACAGGGTGCCCGTGTCGAACATGAGGCGTATGACTTAGCCTCGGGTGACGAAGTCGGGCTACTTAATCGGATTGAAGCCAAGCTCGGGATTCCGAGCAGGCTGATTCATAACGCGACCTATGAGCGACACGTCAACGTCGCGAACTTTACGACCGACGTATTGAGTCGGCATTATAAAGTGAATAACGAAGGAACACTCGGACTCACCTTTGCATTTATCGAACGTTATAAACAAGCGGGATATCAAGACGGGCGAATCCTGTTCTTCGTTTCGGGAGGACCGGATGCGAACAACCTGGCCTACATCGCAACGAAAGGTGCATTGATTGCCATCACACCTGCGTTGGCGAACGAAGTAGGAGAATACGGCATTTCGGTGAATGCGCTCGATCCGGGCCCGACGGATACGGGGTGGATCAATGACGAACTTCGCGAACACTTGCTACCACTTTTTCCCTACAAGCGAGTGGGGACGCCTGAAGATACGGCTCGCTTCGTCGCTTTCCTGATGGGACCAGACGGCGCATGGGTAAATGGTCAACATCTTCACGTCGACGGAGGATTCACTGGGCGCTAATAGAGAACGTTTGATCGATACAGCAAGAAAAAGGCATCTCACTTCGACGGTGAGATGCCTTTTTCAATGCCATTTATAATCTTTATCAACAAATAAACGATTTTTGATTTCGGTCTTCGAAACAGAAGCGTCTTTCGCATCGAGCCATTCATAATAGTCACACACACAGGAGTCACCAAGCTCGATTGAATAGCCATTGTTGATTGTCTTTACCGTGATGTCTAGCTGATGTTCCGCCAATGTTTTCTTTAAGCGATAGATGGCATTATATACGTTGTGTAAGGCACGTTGTGGTTCGTCGATATCTGGATAAAGCGTTTCAGCGAGCACCCATTTGTTGATCACTTGTTTTCGGTGATAGACCAAATAAGCGAAGACCTCTTCTGTCTTTTGCGTTGGCCATTTGACAAGATTCCCATCTTGCGTCCGTACCGAAAATCGATCAAGGAGTTGAATGCGACAAGATTGATGCGCGTTTTTTTGTTGAATGGATTCATAACGTTGCACAATACGTGGGATGACGTTATGAATCATCTGCTCTGTGATCGGTTTTAACAAGTAATGCGTGGCATGCAGGTTGAACGCCTCAACGGCATACTGCTGATGGGCGGTCGTGAAGACGACTTGCGTCCGTTCGGGCAAGTAGGTTGCCAATTCGAGCCCGGTCATTTCAGGCATTTCGATATCCAAAAAGACGAGGTCGACCGGATGCTCTTGAATAAAGGTAAGGGCTTTAGTTGGGCTTTGGAACGAGCCTACCCACTCAAGAGAAGGCTCCTCTTTTACAATTCGCTCCATCATTCCTAAGAGATGATGTTCATCTTCAATTAAAATCGTACGCATTGATGTGATTCGTCCTTTCTTGTTTTGGTAAACGCAGATGAATGATGGTGCCTTTTTTTAAGGTAGAAGTTAAGTCAAACGTTGCACCATGAATGTGTTCGATTCGATTTTTAATATTGCAAATCCCAATCCCAGATGTTTTGTTTGATACGTCTACATCAAATCCACTTCCTGTATCTTGAACACGAATCACAATCATTCCGCCTTGTTCTTGAATGGAAAGGATAAGCCGTTTTTGACCAGGGTGTCGGTAGAGTCCATGTCGAACGGCATTCTCAACGAGTGGCTGAATCAATAACGGTGGGATGGAACAGTCTAAAAGAGATTCATCAATTTCTTTGACGACCTCGAACGAATCGCGAAACCGCGTCTGTTCAATGGCGAGATACGAGTCAATCATATCCACCTCTTGTCGAATGGAAATCTCGTTTTCCGTTCGACCATTTTCAAAAATGAAGCGGACGTAAGTGCTCAAATGACTGAGTAGACGAGCCGCATCAGGTGGAGACGTATAACAGAGTGCAATCACATTCCCAAACGTATTGTATAGGAAGTGAGGTTTGATTTGAGCATTAAAGAAGGACATCTCATGCTGAGAGGCCAGTGCTTCAACTTGTTGCTTTTTCTTTTTGTCCGTAGATAAGTGAATCGGTAGAAGTAAAAACATCAACAGGAAATAGATGATAGTAAACGTATTGGCGTACAGCTGCTGATTAGGCGATACGATGAACATCGACGTCATAATTCCGATATACCCGACGAGCTGGGCGAGCGTGAAAGTTAATAATTCTAGCGGATTGCCTGTTTTGTACTTTTCAAGAAGCCATCCGATGTTCAATCCGACCCAGAAGAACGTGATAAATAAAACGATCATCCATACGAAATATTCGAACACTTCGTAAACGGAAGAAGGCAAGAGGATGGCTAAACCAGTCAATCCGTACAGCGGATATCTCGAAATGGCTAAAAACCGGTCAAATGATACACGTTCCAAACATCTCGAAAATTCAATCAACATGATGATGCTCAGTAAGGCTGAACTTAACGTCAACTTGTCACTGCTGGAGATCCACATGCCGTCTCGAGACATGATGGAAAGACTCGTCAATAAAAAGAAGGCTGTCCCGAAACCGTACAAGCGTTCATTTCGGTGAAAGATATACACGATGGCATAGAACATGGCAATCAATAGTGAAATGAGCAACATGAAAAATTCGTAGCCAGCATAAGCATTTTGAGTGGTGATGATGGCATGTAACGGTCCGACCAATATACTTTCTTCGATAGGTGCGGAATTCCCTGCCTGTCGTTCATGTTGAATCGTCAGTCGGAATTGTTTTGTCTCATCATCGAGCAAAAGTAGAGACGGCTGTTCGACGAGGCGAGTGTTTCCGATTTGTGTCGTTTCGACAGCCTCCCCATCAATCAAAATCGTCGAGGATGATAGTGATTTTGGGATGAGTAAGGCATACGTTCCGGTTGGTAACGTGAGGTCGAGTTCATATGTGGATGCCCGATAAGGCGTTGTAAATGGAATGGTTCGATACGAGCGGCGATCAACTTGGTTAACAATTCCTGACTCATACCGCCATGAGCCGTCTAGTCGCAAAATCTCTTCGTCGACAGAAGAGGAGAGAAGAGAAGCTTCGCCCTTATTCACGGTAGCGATTGGGTTAATCGACTGATGTCGAATTAATAAAGTGAGACTGACGCCAATCAACATCACAAGGATGAAGATAAACGTCATTCGATTACGCGTCATGTGCACATTCCCTTCAATCTTTGTGAGTTTCTTGTGAGGTCCTTACGTTATTCTTCCTATTAGGTGAATGGATTTTTTTGAAGTGACTCTCCGTCTCATCATCGTACCCGAACTTTTTTTGTTTGAACAGAAAAAGTCATTCACCGTACGAAGTGAGGCATTCTAAGAGCGAAGGAAGAAGGCATTCCATGAAACGTTGGATTGAGCAACGCATTAGTCGACAAGTCTTGACGATTTTCTATATATTGATTGCTTTAGTGACGTTTACCTCGGTTGGGACCTATTTTTATACCCAACAGTCGATTCAAGAGACGACCGTCCAATTAGAACGAATCAGTGAGCAACGTGCACGGGCGACAGACTTGTTTGAAACGTGGCAATCGATGCAATATGAATTACGAGGGCACGTCCTGCTAGGAGAAAGTGCTCTATTAGAGGAAGTACGAGCAGCTCAAACGAACATTGATGAACAGACGACCTGGTTTGAAACACAAGCTAGCAACGAAGACGAGACACAGTTCGCAAAAGATGCGAGACTTCTCTTCTCGATATACACGACCCGTGTCATGCCGGCACTTGAACAATACGTGATCGCAAAACAAGCGGGAGAGATTGATGAATCCTTTCTACAAATGCGCACCGTCGGACAATTCATGCCGAAAAATGAAACGTCCACACAGACGCGTTTCAAACTAAATTCAAGTAGTGCCGCGGATATGAGTGCGAGTATCGTCGATATGGAATCTGTCTTTACCGATTACCGACAAAATCTTGATTTTCAGGAGAGCGAATTACGCGATGCGCTCTCGAAACAGTTAGTGAAGGCCCAGTGGATGTGGATCTTGATCCTACTCGGGGCACTCTTCTTGCTGTTTGTGGGATTACAGCCTTATATCCTAAGACTGACAAATCAATTACAGACACTCATGATGAACAGTGAGCGGCTTGCGAGTAATCCGAGCGCAACGCTCATTCCCATCAAACCATTAAAAAATGAAGTCGGGCAATTATCTAAAGCATTCAACGAGATGGCAACTTCACTTCGGAATCAACAAGATCAAGTAGACCTCGAACGTGAGAAGACTGCCCGGATTTTGCATACGATGCGCGACTCTATCGTCTACACGGAACTCAAAACGAATGAACGTTTTGGGAACAGTGCGCTCTTTGACTTATACGAACATCCGATTCCAACGACTGAACGGGGCAGTTTATACCCGATTGCGATGTATTACCCGATGTTCATGAATCAGATTGACGACAAAGAGGGACTAAATCAGTTCACGAAGCGTGCCAAAGAAGAAGGCATGTTCGACGAAACGTTCACGTATACGATGCAGGATGGTCAGAAAACGATTCGCATGTATGCCGAACCGATTGATCTTCAAAATGAACGCGCAGGTGTCATCTTCGTGTCACGAGATATTACCCAGGAAACAGAAATCAATCGCTTGAAAACGGAACTTGTGGCGACAGTATCCCATGAACTGCGGACGCCTCTTACCTCGATTCTCGGTTTTTCAGAACTACTCAAAAGCCGTCAATTGGAGAACGCGAAACGAGAACGCTATTTAGACATGATTGCGAGTGAGACGAAACGTCTCGAGCGCCTTGTCAGTGATTTGTTAGATGTTCAAAAAATGGAGGCAGGGATGGGAGCACCGGAATTTAAAGTGGAGAGTTTGTATGATTTACTATCTGACTTGCTAGAGATTCATGCAGGGTCGACGGAACATCATTTCTTCCATTTTGATTGTGACGAATCGCTATTCGTCGCAGGAGATCCGGCCCAATTGCGTCAAGTCTTCTCAAATATCCTGAACAATGCCATCAAATATTCACCAAACGGTGGGAATGTGACGGTCGATGTCACGTGTGAAGGTGATTCGATTCGAGTCGGAATCACGGACGAAGGGTTAGGTCTTTCTGAAGAAGATGCGACGCGAATCTTTGATAAGTTTTATCGTTCGGCCTCGGAAGAAAGTAAACGCATCGGTGGAACCGGATTAGGATTAGCGATCTGTAAAGAAATCGTTCAATTGCACGGTGGTACCATCTCTGTTCAATCTCAACTTGGAGAAGGAACGACGATGATTGTCGAGTTACCGATGGTCGATCATGTCAACGAAGAAAGTTCATCCTAATTTTGGGATGAACTTTTTTTGAAAAAACGGTGAATGTCACGCTCGTTTGGTACGATATAGAGAGTGAATCATGTTACAGGATGAAAGGAAGACGATTATGCTACGCGGATTATATACAGCAGCTGGAGCGATGAATGCCCTGCAGCGCCAACAAGAGATTTTGAGCAATAACCTTGGTAATGTGAGAACACCAGGCTTCAAAGCGTCTGACGGCGTGGTTCGTTCGTTCCCAGAGATGCTGCTCGCACAAGTCAGCAATCCGGATAACGCGAAATCGCGCGTGAAGGGAGAAGTAGGGACTTTATCGATGGGTGTTTATCTTCAAGAAACAATGCCTCGTTTCTCAGCTGGAAGTATCACTGAATCTGGTAGCCCGACCGACATTTATTTAAAGGCCCCTACCGATTTTACAGGAGCTCCGATGTTTGCAGTCGAACAAGGCGGCGAGACGTTATATACGACAAATGGACGCTTCTCAATCGATGAGGCGCTCTTCCTTCGTTCTGCGGACGGCGGCTATATCCTTTCTGACGAAGGAGAACGAATTCAACTTCCATCGAGTGAGTTTCAAGTAGGAAAAGATGGGACCATCACTTCTCTCGGACAAAATGTGGCGACGCTCGGCGCTTATCAAATCGATGACTTGACGACGCTTGAACAAGTCGGGAATGACTGGCGTGTGACGGGGGATGCGCCGGCACCGGCCCAGGTCGAAGTACTACAAGGATTTATTGAAGAAGCGAACGTCAACCTCGATCAGACGATGGCAGATTTGATGATGACGTATCGTCAGTTTGAAGCGAATCAAAAAGTCGTCCAAGCGTATGATAAAAGTGCCGAGCGAGCAATCGAAATCGCTCGTATTCGTTAAGGAGGAACACCATGCAGTCCATTTATAACTCGGTCAACTCGCTGTCGCAACTTCAACGTCAATTGGATGTGACCGGTCATAACATCGCGAACGTTGATACGGTCGGCTTCAAGCGCCAACAAGGGAACTTTGCTTCTCTGCTATCACAAGCGTATAACAATCAACCACGCCCTGAATTTGAAGTCGGACGAGACACACCGAACGGAATTCGAATCGGAGTCGGTGGACACGTCGCCGATATCACCCAGCAGTTCAACATCGGACAAGTGCGTACGACCGATCGCGGATTGGACGTCTTTTTGAAGGCGAGCCGTCAATTTTTCGTCGTGGACACACCGAATGGCGTTGGGGTGACACGAAGCGGAAACATGCAATTATCGGTCGGTGACGAGACGACGCTCGTCGATGTGAACGGTAATCCGCTTCTTGGGGATAACGGCAATCCGATCACGATGCCGAATGACGCAACGAATCATCGGATTCGTCAAGACGGTGTCGTCGTGGCGAGTGTGAACGGCGTGGAACAAGAGTTCGGACGTCTCGACATCGTGGAAGTCCGAAACACGTCGGAATTACGTCCACTCGGAGATAACGTGTTTGCAGCGGATTTGGAGACCGAAGTGGATCGTCCGCTCGGAAATCTGTTGATTGAAGGGACACTAGAATCGTCTAACGTCGATTTGACAAAAGAAATGACGGATATGACGATTACGCAACGAGCGTATCAAATGAACTCACGTGCTCTTTCGATGAGTGATCAAATGATGGGCCTCGTCACGGCATTACGACCATAACGCATACCGCTTCTCAAGCCGAGAAGCGGCTTTTTTATAGTAAGGAGGGGAACGGGCGATGCGGATTGTGGTCGCGATGGATTCATTCAAAGGCTCACTTTCGAGTGGGGAAGCCAATCAAGCGGTCAGTCGAGCACTTGTAGGTCATGATGTCACGTGCATTCCGATTTCTGATGGGGGAGAAGGATTTTTGGACGCCTGGCTTGCGATGCATGCGGATGGGACCGTCATAGAAGAAAACATCATGTGTTTGGACGGGACACATCGCGTTGCACGCTTCGGTTTCGATCCGTCAACGCGGCATGCGGTCATCGAAGTGGCGGAAACGACAGGACTGACGCTCCTCTCCCACGTCGATCCTTGGCGCTACAGTTCAGTCGGAGTCGGGCATCAGATCGTTCAAGCGCTAGAGCGAGGAGCGACGGTCATCACGATTGGACTTGGAGGAAGCGGGACGATAGATGGTGGAAAAGGGATGCTTGAAGTGCTAGGGATTCGTTTCCTTGATGCGTCGGGGAGCGTCCTTCCATCCATCCCGCATCGACTTCAAGACGTAAGATCCATTGATTGGTCGGGACTCGATCCGAGGGTACGTGAGGTCGAGTGGCGAATCGCATCCGATGTACAGAACCCATTGATTGGTGAAAGCGGGGCAGCGTATGTGTTTGGACCCCAGAAAGGGTTGGCGGTAGATGGAGTGAGGCGATACGACCGGATTCTCGATTACTACGCGAACTGTTTTGAAATGGATAAAAGAGCATTTCCTGGAGCAGGAGCAGCTGGCGGTATCGGCTTTGCGCTATTGCAGCTTGGCGCAACCTATGTGAGTGGTATCGAAGAAGTAGTCAGGTGGTCAAAATTTGAAGAGCAAATCAAGAGCGCAGATTGGCTCATCACCGGTGAAGGGAAATTTGATGCGCAGAGTCTTGAAGGAAAGGCCCCTTACGGCTTGGCGCGGCTTGCGCATGCGCATGGAGTTCCGACACTTGTTTTCACCGGACAGTCTGACTTCACCTCTCATCTAGAATCTGGAATCATCGCAATATTCCCGATCGTGTCGAGGATTATGACGTTAGAAGAAGCGATTTGGGAAGCAGCTCCACTATTGACGAATGCGGTCCAACGCGTACGTCATGTCATTGAAAAGGCGCCTCGACAGTAGTCGGGCGCCTTCGCATTCATAAAGAACGATCTTTTAGCAGATCACGAATCTCGGTCAACAACTGCTCTTCTTTAGTAGGGGTTGGGGCAACGGCCTCCTCGACTTCTTTCTCACGTTGCAGACGATTGATCACTTTGACAATCAAGAAGAGCGCGATGGCGATCAAGAAGAACGAGACGATTTGTTGAATAAAATTGCCGTATAGGACATCAACACCTAATACACTCGCTTTTAAGCTAGAAAAATCGATTCCTCCGATAATGATTCCGAGAAGCGGCATAAAAATATCGTTGACGAGTGAGTTGACGATTGCTGTGAAGGCAGCCCCTAATACGACAGCGATGGCTAAGTCGATGACATTCCCTCGCATCGCAAACTTTTTAAATTCTTTCCACATAGACAAACCTCCTGACATTGAATAGATTAAGCGTATCATATTTAGAGCGAAAGGAAAAAATCGTTCGCCTTCTGTCAGGGAAGGATGCTTGTTCGGCATTTGTGCATAGGGTACACTAAAAAGGTAGCAATTTACGCATTTTAATACCAGGTACTAATATGATATAATCATTTTAGCTGAAAGGATGGTTGGACGTGGCGAACGATGAACAAACAAGTTCGGAAGAACAAAAAGGTTCACCAGAACAAGAGACGGAGCAGAAAAAACGATCGCGATTATCAAATCATCGCCGATTCCCGATTTTACTCCGGGTCCTCGTTGTTTTAGTGTTGGCAATCGCAATGCTCGCCATTGGAGCGATTATTGGGTATAGCGTCATTGGCGGAGGGGACTGGAAAGATGTGTTTGATATCGAAACCTGGCGCCATATCACCGATTTTTGGCTAACCTCTTAAAGGCGGTGGATGGATGTATACAATTGAGCAAATTAAAGAAGTGATCCCACACAGATACCCGTTTCTATTGATTGATCGAATTATTGAAGTCGAAGAAAAGAAACGTGCTGTCGGATTAAAAAATGTCACGGCGAACGAAGAGTTCTTTAACGGGCATTTCCCAGACTATAACGTCATGCCAGGCGTCTTGATTGTTGAGGCACTCGCTCAGGTCGGTGCTTTTGCGATGTTGAAAGACGAATCGAATCGAGGCAAGCTTGCCTTTTTCGCAGGGATTGACAACTGTCGTTTCAAACGCCAAGTCGTCCCAGGTGATCAGCTTCGCCTCGAGGTAGAAATCATGAAAATACGTGGTCCGATCGGTAAAGGACGTGCCGTGGCTACGGTCGATGGAGAAGTTGCTTGTGAAGCAGAACTCACTTTCGCCTTGAAGTAAGGAGAAATGGGATGCGTGCTTTAGTCATTGTATTACTAGTCGGCTTAATGACGATTGTGGGCTGTCAACAATTTCAAACAAAAGAGTCGAACGATGAGAATGTTGTATATGAGCAAAACGTGGGAGAGACGATGATTGAGAAACGGGCTGGGCAGTCCGATGCGATGGCGGTCTCACTTGAACGGACGAACAACACGACGATGCTCTTCACGATTCGTATGCTTGAAAATCGCCGTCTCGATCCGACAACGGTCATGAGTTATGAGGTCGAAGGTGAACGAGTCGCGATTCCATTTGGGGAACTGATTGCAGAGCGGGAAGAAGATATTCGTACGTATGAATATCAAACAGATGTCGATCCTGATTTGTTCATCTCCGAAACTCTGCCACTCTTCCATCTCGTAGAGGAAGGCGAAGCAGAGGTCACGATTCCACTTGAAGTCATTGATTCGACAAATATGAAGTAGAAACAGACGATTTTGTCGAAAATCGTCTGTTTTTTTGTGGAGATATACTCAAATCCATCCGATAAATAAAGCAAGGAAAAAATGGAGGGATTAGAATGAAACAAAAATCGCAATCGTTGCAAACACGGATTTTAGCAGCGATGTTAGTCTTTGTCACCTTGCTCATAATCGCATTCGGAGTAGTGCAATATTTCAGTGCGAAACATGCTGTACTCAGTACGTTGCATGAAGCTATGATTGAAGATGGAGAGCGAATTAGTGCTGAACTAGATGCTGACACGTATGCCGAATTTATGACGAATCCAGTCAAGGGTGAGCAATTCGAACAACTGCGAGAATATTTAAATACATATCGTCAACAAATCGGAGCCATGTATCTATATACGCTTGCTACGGAGGGCGAAGAAGTACAAATCATTGTTGATGGCATGAGTCCAGAAGAAGCAGCTGACATCGGTACCCCAACGACAGCGATGACATTTGGAGGAGCAGAAGCCGCATTTAAAGGAGAAACGGTCACGACCAATGTGATCGATGACGCGGAGTATGGCAAGTACGTTACGATCCTTGTTCCAATCAAACGAGGCGATGAGGTAATCGGAGTACTCGGAATCGACAAGGCCGCCACTGAAATCGAAGCCATTACAGGTGATGTCTTGAAGGAGAGCTTACCTCCAATCTTGATCGGACTTCTCATTTTACTTGCCGTATCCGGAGTTATCATTTGGCGCTACCTCGGTTGGAAGTTGAATCCACTCCGATCACTGGAGCGAGTGGCGACATCGATTGCTGCAGGAGACTTGGCGACTGCGACAACAGAGGTTGAAAACATTCAATTGAAATCAAATGACGAAATCAAACGTTTGACAGTCTCGATGGACAAGATGACCCATATGTTAAAAGATTTGATTTCCGGAATTCAAACGTCGGCACAAACGGTACGGGATGAGAGTGGGAACGTCTCGGGTATTTCAGAAGAGGTGAATGATGCCTCTCGTCAAATCGCCTATACGATGGAAGAAATCGCAAGTGGCGTGGAAAACCAAAGCGTCTTGACGATGCGCTTGTACGAACATATGAACGAATTCTCGAGTCTCGTCGAACAGACGACGTCAGACGGGGAACAAGTGAGCGAGCAGGCGGAAGTCGTCAGTCGGGTGACGATGGACGGTCTCCATTACATGGAGAATGCCGTTCACAAGATGACACATATCCATGCGCAAGTAAAAACATCACAAGGACAAGTGCGCGATTTTGAACAGCAAGCGGACGAAGTGACGGAACTGGTCACAATGATTCGTCAAATCTCACAACAGACAAACTTGCTTGCTTTGAACGCAGCAATCGAAGCCGCCCGTGCCGGCGAGCATGGAAAAGGATTTGCGGTCGTCGCATCGGAGATTCGCAAACTTTCGGACAGTGTTGCCGAGTCTGTCAGTGAAATTTCAGAAATCGTCGGAAGCGTCAAACAGAACTCGATTGCACTCGGTCAAACCTTCACAGAAAGTATGACGGCTGCAGAGGAAGGCAAAGCGACGCTTGAATCAACGAAGCGAGCCTTCACGGAAATTGAACAGAGCGTTCGTCATATGCAACAGTTGACGGGTTCGATGCGCGGTCAACTCGATCGAGTGAAGACGAACCAGGACCACATTCAACATGGATTGTCTGAAATCGCCTCAATCTCAGAAGAGAGTACGGCCGGAAACGAGGAAGTGGCCGCTTCGACAGAACAGATGTCGGCGACGAGCGAAACGATGAATCGCCTCGTCAAAGATTTATCGAGCACGGCAGAAGACATGCAACGAATGAGTCAACAGTTCAAGTTATAAACAGTCTCACTTCAGACAGACCTCTCGTGCGTCCGCTATAATGGGCTCAAGGGAGGTTTTTTCATGCAACAATTCTCTAGTGAACTGACACAATTTCGGGGAAGTCATTATGACTTCGGACGATTTCAAGGGAAATATATTAAGCGAAGCCAACTACTCGAGAATCGGACGGACCAATGGAAACTGCGCGTCCCCCGATTTGAGATTGATGCGGTAGAGGCGAAAGCTGCCTTTGATGAATTTGCCCCGAAGATTTGGGAAGAGTTGATTGGGCTTCAAGATGAACTCAAACTGTCTCTCAACGATACGTTGCTCCATTTCGGACATTTCCGCGTCAATAATCCAATCAGTGGATGTTCGATTTTGACCGGAGACAATTTCCTTGTCCGGAATTACGACTATCACCCGATGACATATGACGGTCGCTACAACGTCTTTCAACCGGATGACGGGTACGCGGTCATCGGACCGGTCTCTCGCGTCACCGGACGTATGGACGGGATGAATGAAAAAGGGCTCGCCATGGGCTATAACTTCATCAATCGTCGTCGACCGGGGGACGGATTCGTCTGCCAGATGATCGGTCGAATTATTCTTGAAACGTGCGCGACCGTGGAAGAAGCGGTCGATTTATTAAAAGAGATTCCACACAGAGGGTCATTCACGTATGTTGTCCATGACAAGTCGTCGAAGACACGCGTGATTGAGGCGACACCACGAGATATACAAGTACGAGAATCCAATATATGTACCAACCATTTCGAACTACTGCAACACGAGAATCGCTATCATCTCGATGATTCCACGCGTCGCATGATGGAAATCAAGGTCGTGCAACACTTGATTCAAGATGCAGAGAGCGCGTTTCGTCTCATGAACGACACTGACAAAGGAGTCTTTTCAGAATTGTACAAGAGCTGGGCGGGGACGATTCATACAGCAGCCTATTTTCCGGAAACGCTCGAGACGTGGTTCGCGCTAGGCGGAGACCGCGATCCGGTCATCTTTGATTTCCAAAAATGGCTCGATGGGGAAGACTTCGACATCCATGCGCTTGACGGGGAACTGGCGACAGATATCGAGTTTGCGAACACGGTCCAATTGTGGCGCTGACGTTTGTCAGTGCTTTTTTTCGATAATCGGGAATACACATAACAGGAGGGATGAACGATGAAACGAATTGGAATCATTTTCATGATGTTGACGCTCGTCACATTACTAGGTGGCTGTGTACCCGGAGACGGGACGTACACGACGGACCCGGCAGGCTTTTTCTGGGGCATCTGGCACGGATGGATTGCGCCGGTGTCACTCATTTTAGGATTGTTCAATGACACATATCGCGTGTATGAAGTGAACAATACCGGCTGGTTCTATGATTTAGGATTTTATATCGCCGTCATCAGTGGATTTGGAGGATTGACGTTGACGCGGAAGAGTCGGGGATAGTTTGATTATATGAAATGCCTCATGACATAGGGAATCCAATCCGACGTCTGAGGTATTTTTTATTTTGTTCGATGGTGGTAAAGGAAATGATGAAAGAGTTCGATATAATGAATATGGATGATTTTTAGCGTGGAGGTGCCATATGCACTCATATGAGTTTCAAATGTATCGAAATTTTGATGAACTCGCGATTGACTTGATTGAGTTAGCAAAAGAGATTGTACCAGATAAACTAGTCTACCTTACGTCAATTGAGAATGACGTCCAGCATATACTCAAACTATCGTCACAGGATTCTCCCATCCTACTTGAAGAAGGCATGTCTTTTGATTTGAAAGATACGGTGTGCAATCGAATTGATTTCAATCAGCGAGAAGTCTTAATGTATGAAGATATCGAAGAACAAATCGAGTCAACACGACTCCAATCGTTATTACGCGAAGTGAACATCAAATCGTATCTGGGAATCCCAATCCTGACGAAGAACGGGGATATTTTCGGGACGCTTTGTGTCGCCAATCACAAAAGTGCTCAGTACGATTCAAAAAGTGTCCGCTTGTTAAAGCGCGTGGTTCGTATGTTTAGTTATTATTTAGAACTCGAACGTCGTGCCTCACGGGATGAACTGACAAATCTTTATAACCGACATTACCTGTACAACTACTTTGAGACGAATCCGAATCAAGGAGGGGCATTGTTCCTCATCGATTTAGATGGATTTAAATTGGTGAATGATACATTCGGTCATGATGAAGGAGACCTTGTCTTGAAAGAAGTGGCGCTTCGTCTGAGACGTTTGATGGAGCCGGTTCCTGATTCAAAAGTGTATCGCTTAGGCGGAGATGAATTTCTAATTAAAATCGTACACGCATTATCAAAAGCGGCTGTCATTGAGTATGCTGAACAGATCTTGTCTGTATTGAAAGCATGGGACGACCATCTCCCGTTGTCAGCGAGTATTGGGATTGTTCAATATGAACCTGACGTTCAGCCTGAACTTAGTCGATTGTTGAAAGAAGCAGACGTTGCGCTGTATCGTTCGAAAGCGAGCGGGAAGAACACATATCAATTTGATCAATAACACCAATAGGCTAAACCGATGGATTGTCATTGGTTTAGCCTCTGTTTTTGCATTCAGCAACAAGGAACCGATTGTCGTGAAAGAATCGAATGAAAAAACGGGTAATAATTAAAGATTCGGTTTATGCCCCATCACGGCGACCGTATGATAATCACGGGAGTCCGGTCCTCGTTGTACCGACACATCCTCAAATCCGAGGTTGATCGCTTCGGGAATAAATCGATCCTGAACCATATCGGAAATGCTGGTCCACTCGACATCGCCTTTTCCATCGCAGTACGTGATAACGAATGTACCATTCGGTTTCAAGACACGTTCGATTTCAGACAGGACGGTCGTGATCTCTTCCCAAAAATATAGCGTGTGAATGCTAAACACGTGATCGACGGATACGTCTGCCACTTCAAGTTGATGCAGATCTCCTTGAATGAAATGAGCACGTCCTGTTTGAATAGATGCGTCATTTCGTTTTCGCGCTGAATGAATGATTGTCTTTGAACGATCGAGCCCGATCACGGACACATCATCACGTTTATGGCGAATCGTCGCCATCGCATCACCGGCCCCACATCCGAGCTCGAGAACGGTGGCATTTGGATGCATCTGTAACTGCTCGATTGTCCACTCGACTTCGATGCGATGTTGGCGCACCATCTTTTCCCCGATATATTTTCCGACGGGGCCGCGTGGATTTTCATACTGACTGTCTACCCAGTTTTTGAATACTTGCGGGAGCATACTGTCACCTCACTTTGAAAGTAGCTTGATTGTAGCATATTGATGAGACAAAGGAGTCAACAACATGCGTTCATTTTGGATACTCGGCAACCAACTCTCACACGAACTTGAGATGCTGAAGGATATGAAAGAAGATGACGTCATCGTCATGATTGAGGCGACATCTCGCGCGACGTGGCGTCCGTACCATAAACAAAAGCTCGTCCTCATCTTCTCTGCGATGCGACACTTTGCGGAAGAATTGCGCGATAAAGGATATACCGTGGATTATCACGAGGCGGATTCGTTCCAAGAGGCATGGGACAATCATGTGAAACAGTACAATCCGGACGAAATTCATGTCACCGCCGTCACGGATGAACCGATGGCGAAAAAACTGAAACAATTCGGGAAGAAGCATAAACTGGTCGAACATACGGATGTCCCGCTCTTCTATCTATCGAAAGAGGAAGCAACCGAGACGCTTGGGAATGAGCCGTGGCGAATGGATCGTTTTTATCGTCACATGCGGAAACGATTCGATGTCTTGCTCGAAGAGGGGAAGCCTCGCGGTGGGAAGTGGTCATTTGATGCGGAAAATCGGAAACCGCCGAAAGAAGATCTATCGTTTCCGTCCGCCATCCATTTCCGCCCCGACGCGATCACGAAAGACGTCATTGAAAAGGTCGATTCGACGTTTTCGGATCATCCAGGGGAAACAACCCCATTTCATTGGCCGGTCACCCATACCGAGGCCAGACGTGCGCTAAAACGGTTCGTGGAAGAACGACTTGAGACGTTCGGTCCGTATCAAGATGCGATGATGTCGGATGAACCGGAGATGTCGCACAGCCTGTTGTCGGCTGCCATCAATGTCGGTCTATTGACACCGCGAGAAGTCGTTGACACGGCATGTCAGGCGGATGCACCGCTATCGTCGATTGAAGGATTCGTCCGGCAAATTCTCGGGTGGCGAGAGTACATGCGCGCCGTCTATCTCGCTGTCATGCCCGGTTATGAAGACGTGAACACGTTCAAGCATGAACGCGACTTGCCATCCTTCTTCTGGGACGCGAAGACGGATTTGAACTGTCTACATCAAAGTTTGAAACCGGTCGTCGCTCATGCCCATAATCATCATATCCAGCGACTGATGGTGCTCGGAAACTATGCGACATTGTTTGAAATCAATCCGAAGCAGACGAGCGACTGGTTCAATGAGATGTATATCGATGCCTATGACTGGGTCGTCTTGCCGAATGTGCTCGGGATGGCCCTTCATGCGGACGGTGGAAAGCTCGCCACAAAACCGTATGTCGCTTCTGGAAAATATATCGACCGGATGAGTGACTACTGTCGGGATTGCCCATACAACCCGAAACACACGACAGAAGACGACGCCTGTCCGTTCAACGCCCTCTATTGGCGGTTCATCGATCGTCACGAAGAACGATTCTCGAAAAACCAGCGGATGAAGATGATGGTCCGCAATTGGCAAGGACGGGATGATGACGTGAAAGCCGACATCTTAGCGAAAGCCGAACAGACGTTGACCGATTCCCCGTGAATCGGTTTTTTTACGTTCTCTTCATGAAACTTAGCGATTCCTTTATCATAGCTTTACAATCATTCGTTACGATAGGAGCTGTGAGACCCCCTCACTCCAAGTGAATAGTTACCGGTAGAATCTTTGAGAGACCAACAGAAGCCCGTACGTCGATGACGTGTCGTTTCTGTTGGTCCTTTTTTTCAAGAAAGGATGATTCAAGTGAATGAAGCGATTGCACGAATCGGACAAGAACGAATGATTGCCTCCATCAAAAGTCCAAAACAAATCGAGGCGTTTTTACGGACGGATGTGACGACGACGTTTCTCATGATGGGAACGCTAAGTACACTCGACCGCTATGTGGCGCACTTGAAGCGAGAGAATCGAACGGTCTTCCTCCACGCCGAGCGAATCAATGGCATCAGCCTCGACCGGGACGGGATCGATTACCTCGCCAAACGTGTCGGCGCCGATGGGATTGTCACGACGAAAGCATCCGTGCTCCAGCATGCAAAGCGAGCGGGACTGTTGACGGTACAACGACTCTTTCTCGTCGACTCGGATGCCGTCACGAGCGGACTCAAACTCGCTGAGGCTCAACAACCGGATGCGATTGAACTCATGCCTGGGCTGATTCCGAGCGTCGTCGAGAAGATTTCTCGGGAAGTCTCCTTTCCGATTGTGACAGGTGGCATGATTCGTCAACCGATTGACGTGCATCGCGCCCTCGATCATGGGGCATTCGCCGTGTCGACCGGGGATGAACGACTTTGGCACGTGCAAAGTCAGAAGGAGGAATTAGCATGAAATCGATCCAACTACAACAACTGACAAAATCATTCGGGGAGACGGAAGTCATTCGAGGCATCGACGTGACGATTGAGGCAGGTGAATTTTTCGCACTCGTCGGACCGTCCGGTTGCGGGAAGAGTACGATGCTTCGGATGATTGCCGGGCTCGAATCCATCACAAGCGGCACGCTTCGCATCGACGGGGTGGCGGCGAACGGGATGAAGCCGAGTGAGCGTCACTTGTCGATGGTGTTCCAAAACTACGCCCTTTACCCACATATGACGGTTGAGAAAAATATAACGTTCGGTCTACATACGAAAGGACTGACGAAGCTCGAACAGCGAGAGCGTTGCCTACAGGCGGCGGAGACACTCGGACTCACCGATTACTTAAAACGGAAACCGCGCGAGCTCTCCGGTGGTCAGAGACAGCGTGTTGCTTTAGCACGGGCCATCGTGACCGAGGCACCGATTTGCCTGATGGATGAGCCGCTCTCGAACTTAGATGCGAAGCTACGGGCAAAAATGCGTTCAGAGATCCGTCAGTTACAGCGCAAACTCGGATTGACGATGATTTATGTCACCCACGACCAAGTCGAGGCGATGACGATGGCAGACCGCATCCTGCTTCTCAATGAGGGGGAAGTGCAACAAGTCGGAAAGCCGCTCGACTTATACAATAAACCGGCGAATACGTTCGTCGCTTCCTTCATCGGGTCACCTCCGATGAATCTCGTCGACGTGACACGACAAGAAAAAGGCTGGATGGCCTCAGACGGGCGGTTGTTCCATCCAAACGCACTGACGGAAACGTCGCAGGCGACACTCGGTGTGCGTCCTGAGCAAATCAAGCCGGCGGACGAAGATGTGACATTTTACGCAGAACTGAAAAATATTGAAGTGCTCGGGACCGAGACGATTCTCGCCTTTGACGTCGGAGGGAACGAATGGTTGGCAAAATGGCCGGGACAATGGCCGCTCACGGTCGGCGAAAAAGTGGCGTGTTATGTGGATCCGAAACAGATGTCGCTATTTGATACGAACGGACAGCGCATCGAACCACGACAACCGAAACTGTTTGAGGCGTTGGAGGTGTTCCAATGACGGTCGCCTTACCGAGAGAGAAAGTCCGGACACGGCTATCTGACGCAGCGAGCGGTCTGTTGTACTTGTCTCCGTCAATCATCTTATTCGGTGTCTTTCTCGTCTATCCGCTGTTGCGAACGATTTATTTAAGCTTTTTCCGGATCGACACACAGGGAACGCCACTCGAATTTGTCGGGGTCGGTCATTACAGCACGCTATTCACGAGCGCCGCGTTTTGGCAAAGCATTCAGGCGACAGTCGGATTCGTCCTCTTGACGGTCCCGCTCACGATTCTCATTGCGCTCGGTCTCGCACTCCTCGCCAATGAGAAACTGAAGGGTATTGGCATCTTTCGGACGGCGTTCTCGGCGACCATGGGGATGAGCGTCGCGGCATCATCTGTCATTTGGATGTTCATGTACAATCCGTCAATCGGTATCTTTAACCGATTCCTCGAGGCAATTGGTGCGAGCGGCGTACAGTGGCTCCTCGATCCACAATATGCGCTCCTTTCCGTGTCACTTGCGACCGTTTGGATGAACATCGGCTTCACGTTCTTGATTCTACTCGGCGGTCTTCAAAACATTGACCGAACGTTGTATGAGAGTGCGGACATTGCCGGGACGAGCTACTGGACACAGCTCCGCGCCATCACCATCCCGATGTTGTCACCGACACTCTTCTTCGTCGGGATTATCTCGCTCATCAACGCCTTCCAGACGTTCGGGCAGATCGACTTGTTAACGAAAGGTGGACCGACGAATGCGACGAATGTCATCGTCTATGCCATTTACAAAGATGCGTTTATCAACTATAACGTCGGCAGCGCCAGTGCACAGGCCGTGCTCTTATTTATCGCCGTCCTTTTGTTGACATGGCTCCAATTTAAATTGGTCGAAAGGAAGGTGCATTACCAATGAGACTACGGAATGTTGGCGTATATGTCTTACTCGTCTTGAGCGCAGTCGTCATGCTGTTTCCGATCGCCTATGCGTTTTCAATCAGTCTGATGGACGGGAAGGAAGTGCTTCAGGGACATCTGCTCCCACGTGAGCCTTCATTTGAAAACTATGTGGCCGCATTCGAGCGCATCCCGATGATGACGTACCTGCTCAACAGTCTGATCGTGGCGCTCCTTGTGATGATTGGACAGGTCGTCTTGTCGAGTCTTGCGGCATTCGCGTTCGTCTTCATCGACTTTAAAGGAAAAGGGCTCATCTTCATGCTCTTCCTAGCAACGATGATGGTTCCATGGGAAGCGACGATGGTACCAAACTTTTTAACGATTCAGTCGCTCGGCTGGCTGAATAGCGTCTGGGGATTGTCGGTGCCGTTCTTCGCGCTCGCATTCGGGACATTCTTACTTCGGCAACAGTTTAAGACGATTCCATATGAAATGTACGAGGCGTCCCAAATTGCTGGGATTAGTCGCTTCCGTTTCTTTTGGAACGTCGTCTTACCGGTCTCGAAGACACCGCTCGTCACATTGTCGGTGTATAGCTTTTTAACGACTTGGAATATGTACTTATGGCCGCTTCTCGTCACGAACACGGAACAGGCGCGGACGGTTCAAATCGGCATCAAACAGATGCAGTCGAACGAGGTCGCTTCGGATTGGGGCGTCGTCATGGCGGCAGTCATCTTGATTATCATTCCGACACTCGTATTGTTGTTTGCAGGACAAAAGCACCTGCAAGAAGGATTGACGCAAGGCGCTATCAAATAATAGGGGGATATGACAAATGAAAAAGTTAGGATTATTCGCAGGGTTGGCAAGTTCGGTGTTATTACTCGGGGCATGTGGCAGTGAAGAAGCGGCACCCGTCGCGGCGACGACAGAAGACGGAAAGACAGAGGTCGTCTTTTGGCATGCGATGAGCGGGGACTTGGAGACGGCGTTAAACAGTCAAGTCGATGCGTTCAACGCTTCGCAAGACGACTATGAAGTCAAACCGGTCTTCCAAGGAACATATGAGGAAGCGTTGACGAAATTCAATGCGGTCGCCGGTTCGGAAGACGCGCCCGCCATTATGCAGACGTTCGAAGTCGGGACGAAATACATGATCGATTCGAACAAAATCACACCAGTTCAAGAGTTCATCGACAAAGAGGATTTTGACACGAGCGTATGGGAAGAGAACATCTTGAGTTATTATCAGGTCGATGGGAAGCAATACTCGATGCCGTTCAACTCCTCGACACCGATCCTCATCTATAACAAAGAGGCGTTTGAAAAAGCAGGGCTCGATCCAGAGAAAGCACCACGCACATATGACGAGTTGAAAGAGGCGGCGAAGAAGTTGACAACGGACGGTCAGACCGGCTTCACGATGCTCAACTACGGTTGGTTCTTTGAACAGCTCTTGGCCGCACAAGGTGGACTGTATGTCGACAATGACAATGGACGAAGCGGAGACCCGACGAAAGCCGTGTTCAATGGCGAAGAAGGACAGAACGCGTTCAATCTCATCAAAGAGATGTACGATGAGAAGACGTTCCTTAACGTCGGTCAAAACTGGGACGACATGCGCGCGGCATTCCAATCTGGAAAAGTTGCCATGTACCTTGATTCGTCAGCAGGAATCCGTACGGTAGCAGACAACGCGGACTTTGAAATCGGCGCATCGTACTTACCGGTACCGAATGAAGCGGAGCGTCAAGGCGTCGTCATCGGCGGGGCATCGCTCTGGATGGGTGATGGCATTGCCGAAGAGACGAAAGAAGGCGCATGGGAGTTCATGAAGTATGTCGCTTCAACGGAAGCGCAAGCACAGTGGCATGTTGACACAGGCTACTTCGCCATCAATCCGGAAGCATACAATGAACCGATCGTAAAAGAAATGTGGGCGAAATATCCACAACTGAAAGTGACGGTCGACCAACTCAGTGAGACGAAACCATCACCGGCGACACAAGGAGCGCTCATCTCGACGTTCCCGCAATCACGTCAAAGTGTCGTCAACGCGATGGAAAGTTTGTATCAAGGGGTGTCGGTCGAAGAAGCATTGAAGCGTGCGGCCGATGAGACGACTTCCACCTTGGGGCAGTGACATGTTGATTTACGCACATCGCGGCTATAGCGCCAATTACCCGGAAAATACATTGTCCGCGTTCGAGGCAGCTCTTCCCTATGTGGACGGAATCGAGCTGGACGTACAGCTATCGAAGGACGGGCGTCTCGTCGTCATTCATGACGAAACCGTCGACCGGACGACAAATGGAACGGGATGGGTGAAAGACATGACGCTTCAGGAGTTGCGCCAGTTGAAGATTGACGGCTATGAACGCATCCCAACGTTAGAAGAGGTGCTCGGACTGATTGAACGAAGCAACGTCACCCTGAACATCGAATTGAAGACGGATCAATATGCGTATCCAGGGATTGAACGTCTCGCTTGGTTTGCTGTCAACGAGTTTGAACTCGGTGACCGTGTCGTGTTCTCCTCATTCAATCGTGAAACGCTCGTCCGAATGCGAGATGTGGCACCAGTCGCCCGGCTTGCAGTGTTGACACTCACGGGTGAGTCGGACACCGTCTCGTTCGCTGAAACGATTCGGGCCGAGGCGATTCACGCCCAGCCTGCATTTATCGGTTCGAAAGCATGGGATCAGATACAACAGACGACGCTCGAGACACGGCTCTACACGATCAACGACGTGAAGGACCTGCCCCCGATAACGGTTTCGGCCATCATGACAGATGAGATTGAACGGTTTACAAAATGAGTAGACTAAACCCCGCTCCTGAGAAGGAGCGGGGTTCATTCATGTCATGATCGGTTCTGGTGTGTCATAGGTTGAGATGACAACTTGATTACGCCCTTCGTTTTTCGCTTGATAGAGCGCCGAATCAGCGAGATCTACCATCCGCTTGATGGGGAGCGAGGTCCCGTGTGCGACCCCGACGGACGTCGTGATTTGAATCGGTGGAAAATCGTTCAAGTGGAATAGTTCAGCAGCAATCCGTTCTCGTATCCGGTTGGCCACTTTGTCTACCTTCTCTGGCGTCAAGTCGTACATCAAGATGACGAATTCTTCGCCACCGATTCGTGCGACAGTGTCATGGGCACGCGTCTCGACTTTTAAGATGTTGGCGAACTGTTGTAAGACGAGATCACCGTTTCCGTGACCATATGTATCGTTCACATGTTTAAAATGATCGATATCGAGCGCGAGTACATTGTACGTCCGATTCTCTTGCCCGATGGAAGCCGTATATCGATCCCACACACGTCGATTGTATAGACCGGTCAAATGGTCTCGTTCAGACGACTGTTTGTACTCGATGGCACGGCGGGTCGTTTGTTCAAGGTCGATGGTGAGGATGCTCGAGAGTAGACCGACGAGCATGCCAATCATCCAAATGGACAAGACGAGGGATACATAGGCTGTGCTCCAACCCATATTGATATAGACGGCAATCGAAATAATGAAGAGCGCCCATACGTTCAAAAAGATACTCTGTAAGAAGAGTCGCTCCCGAAGCAGCCGATGAATCCAGAGCATCCCGATGCTGACGATGAACGTCGCGATAAATGCAATCATGGCCTGCTCGGTCATTCCGAACAAGAATCGTGTACTGGCGATGACAAGTGTCGCAATGAATAAAGGAAAACGAGCACCATAAAAAGCAAGCAACACGAGCGGTAAGTGACGTAAATCCACACGGACCATATCGTTAGCTTCTACGGCGTTATACATCAAAAACAGACCGAGTGCACCGGCGAGTATTCCAATCACAGAACTACGAAGACGGTACGAATTAAAAAGCGAAGAATGATAAATCTTCGAGATGATATAAAATCCGGTGAATGCGACACAAGCATTGAGCAACAAGACGGTGAGCGTCATTCCTTCACGACCTTTTCGATAGACTATACATTAACGGTAGCAGTCTTCAAATAATTGTCAATCTGAAGGTGTGTAAATGTTCATTATCTTTTCACGCTTTCTTCTTTGTTCCTCGAAACGCAAAAAACATAGCGATGCCAATTCCAATGCCGAGCCACCAATTATCGAGGGTGAGCCCGAAAACGACGGCGAATACGACCGCGACGGGAATCGATAAGTAGCCACGTTGTTTCATCTTCATTTCCTCCTCTCTTCGACACTTCTTTATTCCCAAAACGAATGCGCTTCATTCTTGAATCGAAACAAATTAAAAAACGTTCGACCGATTAAATCAGTCGAACGAAACCGAATGTTTAGGGGATGGTAGCAATGGACAACTCTGTCGGGTATGAAGCTCAATCGTGAAAGTCGTCCCTTCTCCATATACCGAATCTGCATGAATTCCCCAACCGTGGGCTTCGGCGATTCGTTTGCAAATCCGTAGACCGAGACCGGTTCCTTTAATCGATTGATGGGCGGCGGATTCGACACGATAGTATTCATCAAATACGTAGGGAAGCGCATCTTCTGGAATGCCGATGCCGGTGTCAGATACGGACAAGATCACCGTCCCGTCGCATTCCTCAACCTGGGTATGAACCTCCCCACCTTCGGGAGAATACTTGATCGCATTGCTAATCAGGTTATGAAGCAATTGCCGTAACTTTTCTTCATCTGCTTGAATCGAGACATCATTCGTTTCAAACGTCACTGTATGAAGAGGAGAGGTCGTTTGATAACTCGATATGACATCCTCTAATAGTGGCCGGAGTGCGAATGTCGTCACAGTCAATTGCTCGACCGTGTAACTTTGTTTTTGATAATCGAGAAAATTATCGACGAGTCGCTCTAGTCGCTCCGATTCTTGTTTGACTTGTTGTAGCATCTGATACGACTTTTCCGAACCTTGATGACGTCTCATAAGTAACTCCGTATAGCCGTGGATGGCAGTCAATGGCGTACGGAAATCATGAGACAGTTCGGCAAGAAAACTGTCTTTACGCTCTTCAAAGCGGACGGCTTCCGTTTGGTCGCGCCACATGATAAAAACGCCACGTGGTGTACGTGTGAAGTTGAAAATCAAATGTAGCGTCTTGTCATCAAAACGAAGACGACGTGAGGCCATCCTTGGATCCATTTCGGTCGCACATTCGAGCAATTCCTGAATCAGGTGCATGACTTGTGTGGAATCCGCCCCGTGCCGTTCCAACGTGGTATATACATAACGAGTCAATGTGTCCAATGTGTCAAAAGACTGTGTCGTCATAGAAGGGTACCAGTGACGAAGAGAATCATTCGTATACAGGCGGCACCTCGAGAAATCGATATAACACATCGCATCCTGTACTTCTTCCACGATAGAAGCGATGGAGAACGTATGACGTTGCTGTTTTTGACGAGCGGAGCGTTTCTGCCTAACCCTACGAAATCGGCGCATAGACCTACCTCCTCGCGAACATTTGTACATGCATTCACAACAAGTATACGACATTCGAGAAGGAATCCCTATACAGGCAATAGTCCTAGCAGAAACGTATCGAAATTGGGACGGATCTTAAAAAACACCTCTCCGCTACGTGAACGGAGAGGCGTGAGTTATTCAGTCACTTTTAATTGTCCCATCATCCCGTTCTCTTCATGCTCGAGGATGTGGCAATGATACATGAACGTTCCTGTTTTAGTGAAGGTCAGTTCGATTTTCACCTGTTCATCGGGAGCCACAGCGACCGTGTCCTTCCACCCTTTCTCATAATCGGCTGGTGGGTTGCCGTCCCGACTGATGATTCGGAACTGGACGCCGTGAATGTGGAAAGGATGCGTCATCCCGCCCATCATGTCAGGTTTATTTTCAATCTCCCACACTTCGGTGTCTCCGCGTTTCGCTTCGATATCGATACGATCCGGGTCATATGTTTTTCCGTTGATTGACACCATATTTCCCATTCCAAACAACGTGAGGCGGCGATCTGCTTTCTCATCTGTCGAGCGCTCCATCGTTTCGGTCGTCGGAATATCGATGGATGCTTTGTCGAGTTCACCGACACGAAACGTGGTGAATGTCACCCCGTCTGCTTCTAAGGCGATGTCATCTTCTACTTGTGAAAAATCAATCAGCACCTCGGCCCGTTCGCCTGGTGTCAACGTGAGGGTCTCTAAAGGAATCGGGCGTTCTAACGACCCTCCGTCTGTCGCAATCTGCGTCATCTCAGCCTCGTTAGATAATGAAAAATCAAAATCACGCGCATTCGAACCGTTGACGAGCCGAACACGGAGCGTCTCGGTTTGAACATCGAACGTCGTGTTGATGGCTCCATTCGCAAGAATGGTATCGCCCGTCGTTCCGTCGACGTTCATGTGGGCATCATAATCCAACTCGCCGTTATCAGTGAAGAGCCGATCTTGTACGATGAGCGGGATGTCGTCGACTCCATATTCATTTGGGAGACCGTTCTGTGCATCGTCGGTCACATAAAGAAGACCGGCGAGCCCTTTATAAACTTGTTCGGCTGTCGATCCCATCGGATGGGGATGAAACCACAGTGTACTAGGTTCTTGATTGATGTCGAGTCGAACTTGTGCCCGTTCACCTGGGGCGACGGTCTGATGAGGTCCTCCGTCCATGTCGGCAGGGATGACGAGTCCGTGCCAGTGGAACGTTGTCGGTTCATCCAATCGATTGATGGTATCGATTACGACTGTTTTTCCTTTCGGTAACTCGATCATTGGTCCGAGTAAGTCTCCATTATAGCCGAACGTTTCCGATTTCTTGCCGTCTTTGAAAAATTGTGACGTGCCTTTAGTTGCTTCCACCGTATAGTATACCGTGTCTCCCGTGACACGATCTGGCTGTAAGGCAGTCGGAATCGGAAGTGTCTGTGTCGGTTCATCCGATGCTTGGAGATTTTGGGTCGCACCGTGTCCCATCGGTCCGCCATTGCCATCCATTCCGTTATTGCCCATCATGTGGTCACCCATTTGCCCGGTTGACGAATCGTTGCCCATCTTATGATCTTGATTCATATTGTTGTTATGGTTCCATGTTCCGTTGAAGAGAACGGCTAGTAAGACGAGGATGCCCCCAATTAAAATCCCCGTCAACAGAAACCACATTCCTTTTGATTTCATCTGATAACACTCCTTCATTGTTCAGTCTTCACCCTGTTGTACCACCTAATTGTGAAAGAAACATGAAAGTCCGAATCCGTTTATTTATATACCGCATAGGGGTATGAAATATGTGTAAAGGAGAGGATAGATGATGGAACACGAACACAATCAACACCATGAACATCATGAGGAGAGTCACGATTCTCATCATGGCGGACATGGACACGAGCATATGATTGACGATTTCAAACGACGATTTTTCGTATCGATTGGTCTGATGATTCCGATTTTATTGTTGTCGGACATGATTCAAGAATGGTTGCGGTTTGAACTCGATTTTCCGCTTGAAAAGACTATCTTATTTGTGTTGGCGACGATTGTGTATGTATACGGAGGATGGCCGTTCTTAAAAGGGAGTGCAGAGGAGCTGCGGGATCGTAGCCCAGGCATGATGATGCTCATTGGCTTGGCAATCAGCGTCGCTTACTTTTATAGCGCAGCTGTCGTCTTTGGCTATGGAAGTGGACATGACTTCTTTTGGGAACTTGCTTCATTGATTGTGATCATGCTACTCGGTCACTGGATTGAGATGCGTTCTGTGATGGGGGCGTCAAATGCGTTGGAGCAACTCGTGCAGCTTTTACCGAACGAGGCGCATCGTATCAATGGGGAAGAAACGGAAGACGTCCCCATCTCTGAACTGAAAGAAGGAGACCGAATTCTCGTCAAACCGGGGGAACAAGTTCCTGTGGATGGGAAAATCATCAAAGGACGAACGACCATCGACGAGTCAATGTTGACCGGCGAATCGGTCCCGGTCGAAAAGACAGAAGGTGAAGATGTCATTGCGGGCTCCATCAACCAAGAAGGTAGTTTAACGATTGAAACGATTGGTACGGGAGAAAGCACGTACTTGTCAAAAGTCATCGAATTGGTGAGCGAGGCACAAAAATCGAAGTCACGGGCTCAAAACTTGGCAAACCGTGCGGCGAAATATTTGTTCTATATCGCGATTGCCGCAGGCATCATCACATTTATCATCTGGTTCATGCTCGGCTATTCGGTCGGAACGGCAGTCGAACGGATGGTGACGGTCATGGTCATCTCGTGTCCGCATGCACTCGGACTGGCGACACCGCTCGTCGTTGCCGTTTCGACAGCGTTATCGGCAAAACAAGGTCTCCTTATCCGTAATCGGACTCAATTTGAAGAAGCGCGTCGCCTCGATGCCGTCATCTTTGATAAGACGGGTACGTTGACGGAAGGAAATTTTGGCGTCACGGACGTACAAGCGAGCTCATCTTTCACAGAAGAAGACGTATTGCGATTAGCTGGAGCTGTCGAACGGGAGTCGCAACATCCGCTCGCGCAAGGGATTTTAAGAGAAGCCGAGAAACGAGAATTGAAACTGGCGGATGTCGACAACTTCGGTTCGATGACGGGTGTCGGATTAGAAGGGACGGTCGGCGGAGCACATGTTCAGGTCGTCAGTCCACGTCATATCCGTGATCAACACATTCAGATCGATGAAGAGACGTTCGCACGACTCTCGGAAGAAGGAAAGACCGTCGTCTTTGTCTTGAAGGACGGGGAATGGGTTGGTATGATCGCGATGGCCGATTTAGTACGGGAAGAAGCGAAGGAGACCGTCGAGGCCCTTCGTGAAAAAGGCATTCGTTCCATCATGTTGACGGGAGACAACGAGAAGGTCGCGCATTGGGTCGCGGGTCAGCTTGGCATCGATGACGTGTATGCCGAAGTATTGCCGGACGACAAGGCGAACCAAGTAAAAGACGTCCAAAAAGACGGAAGTAAAGTAGCGATGGTCGGGGATGGAATCAATGACGCTCCGGCGCTGGCGCAAGCGGATGTCGGTATTGCAATCGGCAGCGGCACGGACGTTGCCGTTGAGACGGCAGATATCGTCCTCGTTCGCAGTAATCCGAAAGATGTGCTATCGATTTTAGATCTTTCACAAAACACGTATCGGAAGATGATTCAAAACTTGTGGTGGGCCGCCGGGTATAACGTCGTCGCCATCCCACTCGCTGCAGGCGTGTTAGCGCCTATTGGCATCATCTTGTCCCCGGCCATCGGTGCCGTCTTGATGAGTTTAAGCACGGTTATTGTCGCCATCAACGCCCGACTTCTGAAGATTTAACAAGTTTTTCATCTTTAGCACGTATGCTAAATGGGATGCTATAGATGGAGGGATCGAGATGAAACGAACGTTACTGTTATCACTAGCCTTGACGCCACTGCTTTTAACGGCTTGTGGAACGGAAGAAGCACCGTCGGACACCGGTCAATCCGAGAACGTGACGACACCTACAAAAGACGAGTGGCAACGTGTGGAATCCGATGAAACGGTTTCTCATATCCACGGGGCTGGATTTTGGCAAGACGACGAACGTCCTGTCATCGCGACGCATGCCGGGTTGATAGAATATCGAGAAGACGGTTGGTATACACTTCCGACGAATCGTCACGACTATATGGGGTTTGAAGTCGTCAAGGATGGATTTTATGCGAGCGGTCACCCCGATCGTCGGACAGATTTCAAAAATCCACTTGGTGTGTTGCATGGAAAAGACCACGGTGCGATGTTAGAAGCACGGTCGCTTGAAGGAGAGGCGGATTTCCACTATATGAGTGCCGGTTATGAGACAGGAACGCTGTACGTCTATTTAGAAGAGGCGACGTCTCAACTCGAGACAGGTTTCCATCGCTCGACAGACGGAGGAAGAACGTTTGAACCGATGCAAGTGAACGGAATCGAGGGAGTACAAGTCGCAGGCATCGTCGCCGATGCGACGGATGCGGAGCGCGTCTTCTTATACGGACCGTCCGGCATCCTCGTTTCGAATGATGCGGGAGACTCGTTCGAGCCACTCGTCGAGTCGGAACAAGTCGTCACGGTCGGGGCGGACGATGGGCAGTTGGCTTACATCCGACGGACGGGCGATTCTTTTGAAGGCGTTCGTTACAACTTAGACGATGCCTCATCCGAAACGTTCAAGCTTCCAACGCTTCAAACGGATGTTGTACCGATTGAATTGGTCATGAAAGAGGAACGCATGCTAGTCGTCGCATCGGATAACAGTGTATATGAGTTCACGGACGGAGAGTGGCAGACACGTCTTGACGCAGGGGAGCTCGACTAAACAAAAGACGCCTTTCCATTAAAGGGAAGGCGTCTTTTTGTCGAGTGGAAGCGTGACGGTGAAAGAAGTACCCGATGCATCAGACGTGACCGTCAATTCCCCGCTGTGACGGTTGACGATTTGGTCAGCGATGGCGAGTCCGAGTCCACTGCCACCGGTCTGTCGGGACCGTGATTTTTCCACACGATACAGGCGGTCAAAAATGTGCGGTAAATCTTCTTCGGGAATGCCTTTCCCATTGTCTGTAACGGTCAGGACCAGGTGAGTGTCCGTGACGTTTGAGCGCAGGGAAACCTGTGTCGCCTCACTATGTTCAATCGCATTATGGGCGATGGAGCGGAAGACTTGGAGCATTCGATGACGGTCTAATGTGAGCGAAACATCTGGTCGTCCGGCATTTGGCAGAGTATCGAAGCGAATCGTCGTCATTCGGAACATCGTATCGAGCATTCGTCGTAAATCCTCACAAAACGTCGTGACAGACACTTCTTCTCGATGTAACAAGAACGTGTTTTCATCGAGCTGTGCCAATTGAAATGCATTTTCGACGAGTTCTGTGAGCGAGCGGCTCTCATCTAAAATCGTTTGAATCGACTGTTGCCGAAGTGATTCTGGAGTGCTGTCTTTCGAAGCGATTTCGGCATACCCTCTCAAGTAGGTGAGGGGGGTCTTAATTTCATGTGAGAGATCGGATAGAAACTGATGCCGCTCGCGTCGTAGCCGAGATAATTCAAGCGACATCGATTCGATTGAACGTGCCAATTCTCCGATTTCATCAACTCGATTCGTCGGTAACTGTAAATCGTCCGGGTTTGTGAGAACGTTCTCCGTCGCTCGTCTTAATGACTCAATCGGTTTTGAAATAAGTCGGCTTAGAAGAATGAAAGTCAAGATCGTCGTCACGAGTGCGATAGCCGTGATGTAGAGAAATCGCAACTGAAGGCGATGACTGATTCCATGAATGATCTCAGTCGGTAAAAACATGTAGACGTACCCATACCGTGTATCAAGATCATCCGTGATCGGCGTACGAACGCTTAAATACGGCTCATTTTCCCAGTCGTCCTCTAGAACAGTCGTATCATCGAATGGAGCTATACGTCGTTTCGTTTCGACGGTATCGACTAGTACCTGTGGAAAAGAACGGGACGTTTGAAGAAGATCATGTGCTGGGTCGGTGATGGCAACTTTTGTGTCCGTCTCACTTTCCATCGTAGCAACGTGACCAATCGTCTCTTTTGAAAAGTTCATCGCCAACACGTTCGCATGGCTCTCGGCCCTCGACTCGAGACGATTGATTTCTTCTACAACGCGTTCGCCGAGTAACGTGTGATAAAGGAGAAGGAATAACACGCCTTCAATTAATAACGTAGATAAGAGGAAGACGAGGCTGATGCGAAATGGTAGACTGTTACGACTTCGTTTCATCTGGAACGCTCCTCGGTCCATCGATAGCCACGTCCCCAAACGGTCTTCAAATAGTCGTCGATTGGAAAGCCGGCATCTCCTAATTTTTCTCGAATCATACGAATATGCGCATCAACCGTACGAGGATCGGATTCAGCAGAGTAGGGCCAGACAAGGTCAAATAAATCTAGGCGGTTGAAGAGTCGATTCGGATGCTGAAGGAACAGTTTCAGAATGGCCGTCGCTTTCGGCGTGAGGACGATTTCTTGTTCCTCATAAAGAATACGTCCGCTCTCTTCATCATATCGAAGCGGACCGTATTGAATATTGACGACACGGGTCCGTCGTAAGACGGCGCGAATACGGGCGAGGAGGACGTTTCCATCGAACGGTTTGGTAACGTAATCATCCGCTCCAGCATCTAATCCTCGGATGGTCGTCTCGTTGTCTGACCGTGCCGTCAACAAGACGACAGGTAATGCCGGGTCCATCGTCTTTAACTGACGACAAAGTGAGATCCCATCTACTTCTGGCATCATAATATCTAAAAGGACGAGATCCGGTCGCTCTTCGATTTTGTCGAGTGCGGAACGAGTATCGCTTGCCTCGATGCAAGAGTACCCATCACCCTCAAGGAACAGACGAATCAAATGTCTCATTTTTTCTTCATCGTCTACAATGAGAATCTTCATCTTGTACTCCTCCTTTCTTTATTTATTATCGTTCCGCGTGCTTCACATGATTTCCTTCTGTAGCGAAAAGAGTCTGTAGTTGTTCACATGCGCGCGCGACGTCTCGACAGTAAATGACGGGCACTCTCGCGTCAATCGGTTGTTCCGTGACAATTGCGACTGCCCCGTTTCGGATGGCCACCTTCACTAAATCGACACCTCGTTCATTAATCGGACGTTTGCATACATATAAAAACATTTTTTTAATTTTTTCTGGTGTCGTTCCGATACCGCGAATCACCATATCTTCAGGACGGTCAAGATACGACCAAGATAACACAGAATCCAGTGATGCCAATACGTCACGCAATGTCACCTCTTGCATTGTCGTTCTCCTTCCGTGCAAAATCTCAATTTCATTAGTCTACCCGACGATTGTGAAAAAGAAGTGAAAAACATTCAGAAAACGCCATGGCTAAAAAATATGCAGGTTTGAGTGCAGAACAAGTAGGTAAAAGTAATTCTACATGCATAACAAGAAAGGATGAACGAGATGAAATCATACGGTAAATTCGGCATCATGATTGTGGTCTCTACATTTATTATGTATTGGCTCATGTATTTGAACGTCTTTCAAATCAACCATATCTTCTTTAGTCAAACGAGGTTGTATATGGCACTCATCATGGGATCGGTCATGGCAATCGTCATGTTGCTCTTCATGTGGGGTATGTATAAGAACAAAGCCTTCAACTTTATCATTATAGGGGTCAGCGTCCTCGTCTTCAGTGTCTCCCTGTGGCTTGTACGGAGTCAAACGACTGTCGATGACGTCAGTTGGATGAAGGCGATGATTCCGCACCACTCGATTGCGATCTTGACGAGTGAGCGCGCTGAAATTGAAGATCCGCGCGTCAAAGAATTAGCTGAAGGAATTATTGAAGCGCAACGCCGCGAAATCGAAGAAATGAAACAGTTGATTAAAGATTTAGAGGATGAAGAAGAGAATGCAGAGGAAAATGAGGAATGACGGATATACACAGTCGAAATCGGCTGTGTATTTTTTAATCCATTCGAAAGGAAAAATAAAGAAAGTAAGTTAGAATTTGTTTTCCTTTATTTGAAATATAAATGACATATTTGTCGGTTCATTTTGGTGGTAAAATTTTTTCAGTTAGATAATATAAAATATAAAAATTTAAATACATAATTGAAAGGATTTACCACATCATGAAACGAAAGATGCTTTCCCTCTTGTGTGCCGTTTTTCTCACCGTCGGAATTTTCACTCCGGCAGGTACCCCGGTTGAAGCCGCCACCACGTATTATGTCAAAGTCACGACCAACAGTTTAAACGTCCGTTCGGGCCCGGGCACGACGTATGCGATCGTCGGTAGCGCCAAGTTGGGACAATCGTTCAAGTATCTCGGCGTGAGCGGGGGATGGACAAAAATCAACTTCAACGGGACATCCCGCTACGTCTCCAGTACATATGTGAAGAAGTACAGTGTCTCCACGCTTTCAACGACATCGACTGCGAAAATGATCATCCCGACAAAAGGGACGTTGACACAAAAGTATGGTCCGGCGAGCGGGCAGTACGGCTACACGTTCCATAACGGCATCGACTTGGCTGCTCCAAAAGGAACACCGGTCGTGTCAACCGCCTATGGAAAAGTCATCGTTTCTCGGAACTATGGGGCTTACGGTAACCATGTCATGATGAGCCATCAGTTGAACGGACAAACATACATCACAGTATATGCACACCTCGATCGTCTCAATGTCGTCACAGGACAGACGCTAGCAAAAGGTGCAACGATTGGAACGGTTGGGAATACCGGCAACTCGTTCGGGAACCACCTCCACTTCGAAGTGCATCGGAACAGCTATGTGTATAGCAGTTCATCTCCTGCCAACAGTATCAATCCGTATACGATGTTCTGACATAAAAGCACGCGCTCCCAAAGGATGGGGCGCGTGCTTTTTGGTTAATGCCACGTCGTTTGTTTGTTTCGCTCGATTTGGTTGGCGGCGATGAGGCTGATACCAAGGACGACACCGAACACCAATCCGAACAGGTTGTTGAAGAGTAACATGAGGATGATCCCGAAGACGAGACCGATACTCATGAGGCCAATTCGATCAAACATAGTGAATCCCCTTTTCTGTAGTTGTGCACCTCAATGATTACCCGATTTTCAAAGAAAGAACACCGACGAAATGGACTGATTGATTCATTATACGTGTTTGGACGAACCAGGTTTCGTTTTGTAGAAACTATAGAGCACGCTAATCAAGATGACGAGAACGATAGTTCCAAGAGACATCCAAATCGGCATTTTGTATACATCACCCAAAATCATCTTCGCTCCGATGAAGACGAGCATGAAGCTGAGACCGTGTTTCAAATAGTAGAAGCGGTCGATCAAGTTGGCGAGGACGAAGTAGAGACTACGAAGTCCGAGAATCGCCATGATGTTCGCATAGAAGATGATATACGGATCACGTGAATACGCAAAACTTGCAGCGACCGAATCGACAGCGAAGACGATATCCGACAATTCGATGAAGATGAGCGCGAGGAAGAGTGGCGTGAAGAACAACTTCCCATTGATGCGCTTCGTGAATTTTCCTGATGAGATATCCTGTGTGATGGGAAGGCGTCGCTCGAGCCAACGAATCGTCTTGTTTTCTTCAAGTGACTCGTCTTTCCCGATATTTTTATACATCATCCATCCTGTATAAACGAGGAACGCTCCGAACACGTAATAGACCCAACCGAAGTTTTCTAAAAGGGATACCCCAGCGACGATGAAGACGGCGCGGAAGAAAATTGCTCCGAGAATCCCCCAGAACAGTACCTTATGTTGATACTTGAGCGGGATGGCGAAGTAGGCGAAGACGAGTGAGAAGACGAAGACGTTATCAATGGCGAGTGCCTTCTCGATGAAGTAGACGCTCGCATATTCTGTTGCGGCCGTACTGCCTTGCGTGTAGAACAACCATCCCCCGAATATGATGGCAATTCCAATCCAGACGAACGTCCATGTCCACGCCTCGTGGAGCGAGACTTCGTGTGCTTTACGGTGGAATACCCCGAGGTCAAGCGCGAGCATGAAGATGACGATGAGTAAAAATCCGATGAGTAGGGTCAACAACAATTCCTCCTTTTGAGGTCATATGAACTTATATATATTTAATTTAAGTTCATAAGAACTCAAAGTCAAGCGTAAAAATAAACAACCACTCGAAAAGGAGTGGTTGTTTATTCATCAATCTATACTTTGTTCAATGTTTTGTACAACATCTGCAAGCATAATTTGCTCTAGGACTCGTTCCATGGCGGATTGAGCTGTTATAAAAATGGGCTCAATCGTTGCTTGGATGTTTCTTCCGACTGGGCAAGCCGGATTTGGTTGATCATGAATTCCGAACAGTTCATTTGGTTCGACGACAGCAACGGCTTGATAAATTTCAAGAAGTGAAATGGTGTTTAGTGGTTTAGTAAGAATTGCACCAGCAACACCTGGTTTAACTTGAATCAATTCTGCTTTTTTTAACATGGCCATAATTTTTCGAATAAGAGCAGGGTTTGTATTTACGCTCCGCGCTAAAAAATCTGATGAAATCAGTTCTGGTGGTGAAAGCGCGACAAGAGTCAGCATGTGGATGGCAACCGAAAAACGACTACTGATTGTCATAAATATCTCCCTTTCGGTTTTTATAGATGTAAACAACTTTGTTACATGCTTAGTATAACAGGGAAAGAATAATTGACAAATCAGTTACCTGTAATTATCATGATTACATGTAAGTGATTCGATTACAGGTTAAGGGAGGAAAAGAATGAAATATTTAGTCACAGGAGCAACGGGGAAACTCGGCTCGAAGATCGTGGAGGAGCTACTCAAGTCGATTGATGCGAGTGAGCTCGCTGTCAGCGTACGGAATCCAGAAAAGGCGGCGTCACTCAAAGAGCGGGGCGTTGACGTGCGACATGGTGATTTTGATCAGCCAGACACACTCGATGAAGCGTTCAAAGGTGTCGAGCGTCTATTGATTATCTCGGCAGATGGCGATAACGATACGCGGATTCGTCAACATACGAACGCGGTCGAGGCGGCGAAACGGGCAGGTGTTTCATTCATTGCCTACACGAGTCTAGCTGATGCGACAGACAGTGAGAACTTGATGGCACCTCCACATGTCGTCACAGAGGAAGCGATTGTCGAGTCCGGTATTCCGTATGCGTTCTTACGGAACAACTGGTACTTAGAGAACGAATTATCAAGCATTCAAGCGGTGATTGACGGGGCACCATGGATCACGGCGGCTCGAGATGGGAAAGTCGGATGGGCACTGCAACAAGATTACGCGGAAGCCGCTGCGAATGTACTGTTGAAAGAACAACAGGATCATGCAATCTACGAACTATCAGGACCACTTCATACCCAGCAAGATCTTGTAGACGCGCTCAGTGAAGTGTTAGGTCGTGAAGTGATGATGCAGGAGTTGAGTCTCGAGGCGTACGAAGAGACGATGCGCGGGGCTGGATTGCCGGAAGAAGTCGTTGCGATTCTTGCGGGGATTCAGCGAAGCATTCGTCAAGGAACGCTTGAAATTCATGAGAGTGACTTCGAACCGGTTCTCGGACGCCCGGTCACACCTCTTCAAGACGGAATTCGTCAATTGCTCGACCGATAAGTAAAATGCCCTCGACCACTTGGTCGGGGGCATTTGTGTTAGGCACGAGTGGCGTGATCCTCGAGTTGAGTCGTCACGTCTTCAAGCGAATTCGCGGTTAGAGCGAGTCGGTCCGACATCGAGCTGAGTTCTTTTTGGATAGCGACTTGCTCTTCCGTTGCCGCGGCAACATGCTGAATCTGTTGTTGGAGTTCATTCGCCGCATATTTCGTCGACTCAAGTCGTGTTTCGAGTGCCTCCATCTGTGTCGTGACCCGTTGGCGTGTTTCTTGAATCGAAGCGATTTGTTCGTCGATTTCTGAAACATCTTCCGTTAGACGTCCAAAAACAGCCGTCACATCGTTCGTAACCGTTTGACAGTTTTCTGTTGCTTGTTTGAAAAGATGCGCTGATTTGGAGACGACGGTTGTATCCTCCATCAACCCACCGAGGACGCGGGTCATCTCGGATGCATATTCACGCGATTGGACAGCGAGTTTCCCGACTTCAGAGGCGACGACGGCAAATCCACGACCGGCCTCTCCGGCGCGAGCCGCTTCAATCGATGCGTTCAAGGCGAGCATGTTCGTCTGTTCACTGATGGAGCCGACTTGTTGCAAGATTCCATGGATTTCGGTTGAACGAGTCGACATCGTTGCGACAATTCGATCGAGTTGTTCCGACTCCGTGATGATTTCATGTACTTTTTCTTCCATGAGACGCATGTCTTTGTTCCCGGCAATAGCGTCTTTGGCGATACGGGACGAAGCTGCTGCGGTTTGCGCCATCCGTTCTTGGATGAGCGCGGTCAGCGAACGGATGGATTGAATCTCATCCGCACCTTGAACCATGGAAGCTTGTTGAGACGAAGCATGCGCGACAATCGGGTCGACCGTGATGGCGATTTGTTCCCCGGATTCGAGCGATTGATTCGCAGCGGATTCGAGTTCATCCGCATGGCTATTCAAGGACCGGACAAGGGAACTGACGTCATGAATCGCTTGTTGTAATAACTGTCGTGTCCCTTCTTCTTGGTCAGCGATACGTTGTGCTTCCTTGTTGCGGAAATGAATTTGGGTAACAAGTACGACACTGAGAAGAATCAAATATACGGCATGAACGAGGAGTAAACTGAACGGATAATCGCTCGTCCCACAAATCATCTCAGGAATCAAAAAGTACCCGAGTAAATGTTGCGCAGCAAAGATTCCGGCGCTATACAAAATCAAATCAATTCGACGCATGAACGACAAAATAGCCAAGACGACAAAAATCGAAAAATGATACTCGACGAGTCCTTGTCCACCGGCAACGGTCGAGATGCTTGCGAAGGTGAGCGTCAACATCATCCAATAGGAAAAGGACGCAGACTCTCGTTTTGCTGTAATGAGCATCATCCCGAATAAAGCGATCGGGATTGCGAAAAGGACCCATGTCACGCCGGAGTACATATAACCGTCTGCACCATTTCGTAAAATTGTATACGCATAGGCGAAGTCCGTAAAACGATGAAGCACATGGACAATAACCGACGTCATCACAATCAATAACGTCGTCAACAACATCAACTGATTTCGTTTCGTAAAACTCATCTTTCATTCCTCACATTCTCGTGTTCATTTGTTGTAGCTCTATACATATCGGATGAAGTTGACGGAAGTTAATATAGATTGCACATTCAACGCATAAAAAAAGAGCATATGGCTCCTTTACATAAATTCTTAATTTAAGCCTAACCACTTTTTCACCGGTTCCCGGAAGATATACGTCACGACAATCAAGCCGACGAAGACGAGCGCGGCGATGAAAATCGTAGTGACACTGCCTGAGGCGAGGCTCGCCCCAAGGAAGCTGTAGGCGAACGTCCCCGGAATCATGCCGAGCACGGTAGCCGGTACGAAGGCACGGAAGCGAACACGTGAGATTCCGCCGGCATAACTGAGTAAGTCGAAACTGACGAGCGGGATGAGCCGGAGGACAAATACATATAAAAAGCCACGACGTTCCATTTGAGTGAACAGTTTCTCTGACCATGGATAGCGGTCGACATTGATGACCGATCGACCGAAAAAGCGCCCCATCACGTACCCGGTCGTCGCGGCAGCAGTCGCGCCGATGATGATATAGAGGACTCCTGGCCACACGCCGAATGCGAGTCCGGCTCCGAGTGACAGCACGGATGTTGGTAAAAATGCGACCGGACCGATGGTATAAAGGAAAATAAAGAAGAGTGGCCCCCAAAATCCGAATGACAAGACGATGTCCCGGATGTCAGACGGACGCAACTCATAGTGGAAATGGGTGATATAGAACAACGTGCCGAACACGAGTAAAAATAGAGTGATTTTTAGCCAACGTGGCATGAGGTGTCCCTCCTTTTTTCTAAGCATACCGTATACTCGGCTTTAGAAAGAAAACGGATGTGCGAAAAAACCGAAGCTTTAGCCTCGGCTTCTTTCATAACGCTGAATCCATTCCTCGACAGTCATTTTCTCGACGAGTTCCCCAACTAAGTCAAACGGGATTCGCTTCACATTATTGAAACGAATACAGCTTTTCCCCATATCCAGTTTCGTCGGGACACGACTCGCATACTCTCGTTCGAACCACGCGAGCAATTCAGGGTCGGAGTAGATGCCCATATGGTAAAGTCCGACGTGACGCTTTTGCGCGATCACGCTAATGAACGGGAGCGGTGTCCCTGGTGTGACGTGATAACCCGACGGATATCGCTCGAGTGGGACGACGTAATGGACACCCTGTCCGTCCGTCGTCTTTCCAAATCCGTCAGGTAAATGATCATCGATAACTTCGATCAGATGAATAAATGAATCGAGTCGTTCCTCGTCGACGAGTGTCGTCACGTCCATCATGATTCGCCTCCTCGTAAGATTTTCTCCATTTTCTTTCCTTTTGCCAACTCATCGATGAGTTTGTCCAAATAACGGATCTCACGCATGAGCGGTTCTTCCACGTTCTCGACGCGGACCCCACAGACGACGCCTTTAATGAGGGTGCGGTCTTCGTTGAGACGAGGTGCTGAAGCGAAGAATGTGTCAAAATCAACCCCATCAGCAATTTGACGCTCGAGTCCGAATTCATCATACCCGGTCAACCACTCAATGATGCTGTCGACTTCTTCTTTCGTCCGTCCTTTTCGTTCTGCTTTGGCGACGTAGTGTGGATAGACGCTCGCAAAGCTCGTCGTGTAAATGCGGTGACCCATTGTGCACTCATCTCCTTCTTCATATAGAATTCTCTACTTTCATTCTCTCACAAAATCAAGTATGCTTATATCAAATATTTTTGTTGCATTTACAACAAAATGGGGGTGTTTCAGGATGCATGACCATTTACGAGAGATTGGGATGATTGCACGTGCCCTCGATTCAATCAGCAACATTGAATTCAAGGCACTCGGTTTAGAAAAGGGAAAGTACTTATATGTCGTCAGGATTTTTGAACACCCAGGTATCATTCAAGAGCGGCTAGCAGAGTTGATTAAGGTAGATCGGACGACCGCCGCACGTGCCATCAAAAAATTAGAGCAAGAAGGATGGATTGAAAGGCAATCAGATTTGGAGAATCAAAAAATTAAACGCCTGTACGTGACGGAGAAAGGCGAGGCATTGTACCCGCACATCATTCGGGAACATGAATATTCGACATCGGTCGCGTTATCGGGACTCGACGAGCAAGAAAAAGCGCAACTGTTGCAGCTACTAAAAAAAGTACGAAGCAATGTGGAGATAGATTGGGCCGAAGTGAAGAAAGGCAAGCATCGAGAATACTGAGAGGAGCGTGACCACATGATTGAAATCTCGAAGGTGACAGACGTAGAAGCCTTACGTCACATTAGCATCCAGACATTTACGGAGACGTTCGCACGTCACAACACAGAAGAGCATTTGAACGCTTACTTAGAAAAAGCGTACGCGACTGAGCAGTTGAAGCGAGAGTTGGCACACCCTGACTCTCATTTCTACTTTGCGCACGTAGATGGCGAGTTGGCAGGGTATTTGAAAGTGAACGTACGCGATGCTCAATCTGAACCGATGGGCGCCGATACGAGTGAAATCGAACGGATTTACGTATTCGAAGCGTTTCAAGGTCACGGGGTGGGGAAAGCGTTATTTACTAAGGCGACTGAATTAGCGAAGGAGCTACACAAGAGAAAGATGTGGCTCGGCGTATGGGAACGTAATGAGAGAGCGATTCGATTCTATCGACGAAACGGGTTCGAACAGACGGGGGTGCACACCTTTTTCATGGGGGAAGATGCACAAAACGACCTCATTTTCATGAAGTCGTTCACGGACTAGAGCCATTCTGACAAGTGGTTCAAGTTTGGATAGACGGCATCTGGTTTAACATCGAACTCCTCGAACGGTAAGTCGTTCCGATTGATCCATGCCGCTTGGAAACCAAAGTTTTTCGCCCCGGCGATGTCCCAGCCGTTTGACGATAAGAAGAGCACCTCGTCACGGCGAAGACCGGACGTCTTGAACCAGTGCATGTAGGCGGCAGGCGTCGGTTTCGGTTGTTTGATGCCGTCGACGCTGACAACCTCATCGAAATAATCGCTAAGACCGGCGTTGTGAAGCAGTGCCTCGAGCATCTCGTCCGTTCCGTTCGAGAGGATGACGGTCTTCACGTCATGCAACTCTTTTAGGACCGACTCGACCTCTTCATACGGGGTGAGGTGCGCATACGATGCGACCAGACGTTGTTCTATTTCCTCCGTCGATGTTGCATCATGCACGGCGAGCGCGTAACGGAGTGCGTCCCGGGTCACTTTATCGAAATCTTCATAACGTCCCATCATGTGGCGCCAAAAGAAATACTCGAGTTGTTTCGTCCGCCACACTTGGCTGATGGCAGCTCCTTTTTCAGGGAACTCTTGTTCACAGGCATCCTTCACCGAATGGACATCAAATAATGTGCCATATACGTCAAAGACGATGGCTTTGATAGGTTGTTTCATAAAAACATTCCTCCTTCTGTGTCGTTATACCCGTCTTGTTCAGAATATAATAGGAGAAAGGGGGTCCGGCATGTATATTCCAAATCAATATTCCGTCAAAGAGCGAGCTGAGATTTACGCATTTCTCCATGCCCATCCGTTCGGTACGATCGTGACGCATGACGGGGACAAACCGATTGCGACACATGTCCCGTTACGGTTTGATGAGAAGAACGGTCGACTAACGACCCATATTTCGAAAGCGAATCCGCAGTGGCGTTCGATTGAAGATCAAACCGTTCTCGTCATGTTTCAAGGACCAAACGCTTACGTGTCGGCGTCCTGGTACGGCCATGAGGACGTCTCGACATGGAACTATCAGGCCGTACACGTATATGGACGCGCGACGATTCTCAACGAGGACGAATTAGTGGAGGAACTTGCTGGTATGCTTCATGAGCACGAAGGGGAGCGTGAGCATGCGGTACGTTGGGAGACATTATCGGAACCAGTGAAGCGACAAATGAACGGTGTCGTCGGGTTCCGGATTGACATCACTGACATTCAGGCGACGTTCAAGTTAAGTCAAAACCGAAGCGAGGTGGACCATGACCGGATCGTTTCGGAGCTTGAAAAACAAGATAAACCGATTGCTGACGTCATGCGACGGCATCGAAAGTCCTAAGCAACCTGTCCTAAAACGGCAGGTTTTTTTCATGTTTCTTTACCGAATAGCGGTTGACATGACTTAGGAGCAGGTCTATACTCATAACTGATAATGATTATCAGTATCGACAAAATACAGAGAAGTTCGAAAAGGAGAAAATCACGTGAACAACACATTCAAGAAATGGTTACATATGTTCATCTTTGTATCGGCATTTGCACTCATCTTAGCCGGTTGTGGTTCGGAAGAAGCTGAGAACGCTTCCACGAACGAAGGGACGAAAGAATCGGCAGAAGGTTACCCCATCACAATCGAGCACGCATTCGGGGAAACAGTGATTGATGAGAAACCGGAACGGGTCGCAACGATTTCATGGGGAAACCATGACGTCGCACTTGCCCTCGACGTCGTACCAGTCGGATTCTCAGCTGCGAACTATGGTGTCCAGGACGACAGCGGTATGCTTCCATGGACGACTGAGAAGTTGAAAGCGCTCGGCGAAGAGAACCCGAACATCTATCAAGACACAGACGGATTAGACTTTGAAGCGATCGCGGATTCAAATCCAGATGTCATCTTGGCCGCCTACTCAGGCATCACGCAAGAAGACTATGACACGCTTAGCCAAATCGCACCGGTCGTGGCATATCAAGAAACACCTTGGGTCACGTCATGGCAAGACATGGTTCGTTATGACTCACTCGCAATGGGACTTGGTGAAGAAGGCGAACAGTTAATCAAAGACACGGAGCAGTTGATCACAGACAAAGCGACAGCCGTTCCTGAGATTGCTGGAAAGAAAGCCGCATTCGTTTCGATGAGCGCGGAAGACCTTTCAAAATTCTATATCTATACGACGGGTGACCCACGTGGTGCCTTCATCGAAGAACTCGGGATGGAGTATCCACAAAACATCTTAGATGAAGCAGCGAAAACGGACAGCTTCTATCTGGAGCTCAGCAAAGAGAACGCTGACATCTTGAACGACGTCGACATCTTCGTCACGTACGGAAGTGAAGACACATTGAAGGCGCTTCAAGCAGACCCGCTCTACAGTAAAGTACCAGCCATTGAACGTGGCTCGATCGTCCTGATCGAAGATAACACACCACTCGCAGCGGCAGGAACACCGACGCCACTCTCGATTGAATATACGATTGATGAGTACGTTTCACGCGTATCGGATGCCCTTGTGAAAGTGAAATGATGCAAACTCAAATCAAACAGATGCACACGCCAAAGCACTTCCCGCTTCTTTTAATCGGGACGCTCGTACTGACCGTGCTATGCATCGTGGCATCCCTTGCCTTCGGCTCACGAACAGTCGGGTGGAATGAACTGCTGGACGGTTTATTCCGTCCGGCTGTTCAGTCGTATGAGGCAGACATTGTCCGGGAGCGGGTCATTCGGACAATCTTTAGTTTCATGTGTGGCGCAGCACTTGGTGTGGCGGGGGCGCTCATGCAGTCGGTGACGCGTAACCCGATTGCCGATCCGAGCATTCTCGGGGTCAACACGGGAGCAGCGCTCGCCGTCGTCATCGGGATCGCGTTCTTCAACATCGCGACGGCGAGTGCGTTCATCTGGTTCGCGCTCATCGGGGCGCTATTGACGGCCATTTTCGTTTTCGGCATCGGTTCGCTCGGAAGAGGAGGGGCGACCCCCCTCAAACTCGTTTTGGCGGGAGCGGCAACAAGTGCAGCATTATCGTCGCTCGTCATGGCGCTCATGATTCCACGCTCGAACGTCATGGATCAATTCCGTTTTTGGCAAGTAGGGAGTGTCGGTGCGGGAAATCTGGATTCGATTTATACCTTTTTACCGTTTCTTCTAATCGGTCTCGTGATTGCGGTCGTGACCGCACCTTCCTTGAACGCACTTGCGCTCGGGGAGGAGATGGCGAAGAGTCTGGGTGTTCGGACGGGGACATTGAAGTTGACCGCCTCGTTCGCAGGCGTCATTCTATGCGGGGCAGCGACGGCGCTTGCTGGTCCGATCGGCTTTATCGGGCTACTCGCACCGCACTTGATTCGGCTCGTGCTCGGTCCGGATCAGCGTTATCTCATGCCGATGTCTGCTCTCGCAGGTGCCATCATTTTGACATTCTCCGACGTCATCGGACGTTTACTTGGAAGTCCGGGAGAGCTCGAGGTCGGGATTGTGACGGCATTTATCGGGGCACCGATCTTGATTTTATTGACAATGAAAGTGAAAGTACGAGGATTATGATGCAACCAGCGATTGAACAAATCAGACAAGGTCGCATGAAGCGACGCCGTCGCTATGTCGGGATGACGCTTCTTTTGACCATCATAGCGGTAGCATTGAGCGGGTTGATGCTCATGTTGGGCAATACGATTTATCCGGTTCAGGACGTCATTCGTGTCTTGCTCGGGGAAGACGTAAAAGGGGCGACGTTCGCCGTTGAAGTATTGCGTCTACCACGTATGCTCGCTGGTGTCTTTGCCGGTGCAGCATTTGGTACCGCGGGAACGATTTTCCAAACGATGCTTCGAAATCCGCTTGCCAATCCAAATGTCATTGGGATCACAACGGGGTCCAGTGCGGCGGCTGTCTTCTGTATCGTCGTCCTACAATCGAGTGAAGCGGTCATCTCGATTGCCTCGATTATCGGAGGACTCGTCACCGTGCTCGTCATCTATTTCCTATCCAAAGGTGCCGCGTTCTCCATTGGTCGTCTCGTATTAGTGGGGATTGGGATTCAAGCGATGCTCACAGCCGTTATCAACTATTTACTGCTCATCAGCCGACAAAACGATGTCGCGATGGCGATGCGATGGTTGACAGGAAGTTTAAATGGGGCGAAACTTGAAGAGTTGCCGCCTTTAATGATTACAGTTCTCATCTGTTTACCGATTGTCCTGTTGCTCACTCGTCAGCTCGAAATGCTTGAGCTCGGGGAAATGGCGGCGACAGGGTTAGGCATCAATACGAACCAAACCCGACTTTTATTAATTGTGGCGGCGGTATTCATGCTCGCTCTCGCGACTGCGACAACGGGACCGATTGCCTTCATTGCCTTCTTGGCAGGACCGATTGCTAAACGGCTCGTCGGGACGAGCCACGCCGGAATCTTGCCGGCAGCGCTTGTCGGCATCATCTTAGTGCTCGCGGCCGACCTCGTCGGACAATTCGCCTTCACGGCACGCTATCCGGTCGGTGTCATCACCGGCATTATCGGCGCGCCTTATCTCTTATACTTGTTGATTCGGATGAACCAGAAAGGGGACTTCTAAATGGCATCCATTATGAAAGTGGACCATCTCACCTCAGGATACGAGGACAAGATGATTTTGAACGATATCAGCCTTGAAATTCCGAGCAACCAGATCAGCATCATCATCGGTGCGAACGGTTGCGGGAAGTCGACGCTACTGAAGACGATGGCACGCCTCATTAAACCGAGTGCCGGTCAAGTGACGCTTTACGACAAGCCGATCTCGAAGATGGCACCGAAAAAGCTAGCGCGTGTCCTCGGGATGTTGCCACAGTCCCCGGTCGTACCGGAAGGGATCACGGTCGCCGATCTTGTCGGTCGTGGTCGTTATCCGCATCAATCGTTCTTGAAGGGCTGGACGAAAGCCGACTACGAGGCCGTCGCTGAGGCGATGGAGATGATGAATATCACGGAGTTCGCGGACCGACCAATTGACGAGTTGTCAGGCGGACAGCGGCAACGCGTCTGGATTGCGATGGCACTGGCTCAACAGACGGATGTCCTCTTCTTAGATGAACCGACGACCTATCTCGATATCACGTATCAAGTCGAGATTCTCGACTTGTTGACGGACTTGAACCGGAAGTACGGGACGACGATTGTCATGGTGCTGCACGACATCAACTTGTCGGCGCGTTATGCGGACTATATCTTCGCACTCGACAAAGGGAAGTTGATTGCAGAAGGAAAGCCGTCGGACGTCATCACGTGTGATTTGATCCATCGTGTCTTCAATCTTCGCTGTTCGGTCATGTGTGATCCGGTATCCGGTTCACCGTCCGTGATTCCGATTGGTCGCCATCACGTACAGACGGAAACGGAAGAAGCGCCTGTCGCACAGCTTGAATTGGTATAAGGCGAGCATGAACAGGAGTTACGTCGTGTGAAAATGGGACGTGACTCCTTTTTGATTGAATATGAAAAACACTCTTGTAACCGTATACATAAATCGTTTAATATAGAAGAGGAATAGGGATTGTCACTGGTCATGCAGGCGAAACCCAAATCAAAGGTTACACGTGTGGAACGTGTCTTTTGATTTGGGTTTTTCTATTTTTATAGGTCTGAAAGGAGGACAACCATGATTATTCATCAAATTTTCAACAACAATGTGATCAGTGTATATGATGAGGCTGGACGAGAGCGAGTCGTCATGGGAAAAGGAATTGGATTTAAGCGTAGTTCGGGAGAGCACATTTCGGAATCACAGGTCGATAAGATTTTTTACTTGGATGATGCAGGGAACCATGAACGATTCAAATTGTTATTAGAAGAAATTCCGGTAGAAGTGATTACATTGACAGACGATATCATTAATCTGGCGAAGTTGACGCTCGGGAAAAAGCTGAATGAACTGCTATATGTGTCGCTTGCCGATCATTTACAGTTTGCCATCGAACGTCATGAGAAAGGGCTCGACATCAAAAATGCCTTGCTCTGGGAAATCAAACGCCTTTACGGGGAGGAGTTTGGTGTTGGATTGCAAGCGTTAAAACTAGTAGAGTCCAAATTGAAGATTATGTTACCGGAAGATGAGGCAGCTTATATTGCCTTACATATCGTCAACGCGGAGTTAAATGAGGAAATGCCGAACATCGTGGCGATGACCAAAGTCATTCAAGAAATCTTGAATCTCGTGAAGTATCATTTTTCACTAGAATGGGATGAGTCATCTTTGACATATCACCGTTTTGTGACGCATCTTAAATTTTTTGCACAGCGTCTTGTGACACAAACGGAATACGGAGGAGAAGAGGGACCGCTTTTTGACTTGGTCAAAACACAATATCCGATCGCCTATGCGTGCACTGAAAAAGTGTCTATGTTCATTCGTAAGAAGTATGAGTATACATTGACGGATGAAGAAAAGCTTTATTTGACCGTCCATCTCACTCGATTAATCAAAGATCAAAAAAATGTTTGACATTTAATTGATAATATAGTTATTATATGGTTATAAAATGAATATTCATTAGGATTGTCACTGGTCATGCAGGCGAAACCTAGATGAAACGATACGTGTATTCATGAGCCACGTTCCTCGTTTTCGTCTGGGTTTCTTTTCGTTTTCAAACAAAATGGAGGTGCCATATGAAATACGATCAACTCGCAAAAGAGATCATCCAGCAAGTGGGTGGGGAGTCCAACGTCAAATCACTTGTCCATTGCGCGACCCGTTTACGCTTCGTGCTAAAAGACAAGTCAAAAGCCAATAAAGCGAACATGGAACGTCTAGACGGCGTCATCACCGTGAAAGAGAGTGGAGGACAATTCCAAGTCGTCATCGGCAACAACGTCCCGGAAGTGTATCAGGCAATCGGGAAGCAGACGAACTTGATTGACCGACCGACTGACGACTCGTCAGACGGAGAAAAAGGAAACATTTTCGGTCGTGCCGTCGATATTATCTCAAGTATCTTCACACCACTTCTTGGCGTCATGGCAGGGGCGGGGATCTTGAAAGGATTGTTGGCGATCGCGACGAACGTGGGCTGGCTTGCGACGGACGAAACGACATATATTATCTTGAACGCAGCAGCGGACAGCTTATTTTACTTCTTGCCTGTTTTGTTAGCGGTTACATCAGCAAGGAAGTTCGGTGCGAACCAGTTTGTTGCCATGACGGTTGCGGGCGCATTGATCTATCCGTCCATCATCCAGTTGAAAAATGAGGCGGTCCCGACAGACTTCTTTGGAATTCCGGTCATGATGATGTCCTATACATCGACGGTCATTCCAATCATTTTAGCCATCTGGATCATGAGTTATATCGAAAAATTCTTCAACCAACGTATTCATGAAAGTGTCAAAAACTTCGTCACGCCTCTCATCTCGCTTGTGACGATTGTCCCGCTCACATTGATTGTGTTCGGACCAATTGGTGTGACAACAGGGGATTTAATTGCCGCATTCATTTTAAAAGCCTTGGCATTCAACCCGATTTTAGCGGGTGCATTCATCGCTGGGGTATGGCAAGTCCTCGTCATCTTCGGGATTCACTGGGGTGTCGTCCCGGTCATAATCAACAATATCGCGACGAAAGGCTACGATTACATCAAGCCGGCGACTGCACCTGCCATCTTTGCCCAAGCCGGGGCTTCGTTTGGTGTTATGCTACGTTCAAAAAATAAGAAGTTGAAGACGCTTGCCGGATCGACAGGGATCACCGCCTTGTTCGGAATCACAGAACCAGCTGTATACGGTGTCACGTTACGTCTGAAACGACCATTTATCGCAGCGGTCATCAGTGCCGCCGTCGGTGGGGGGATCGTCGGACACTTCGGCAGTGTCGCCGTCGCATCAGGTCCTCCAGGATTGTTGACGTTACCCGTCTTTATCGGTGATAGCATGACAGCCTTTTACGGATTGTTGCTTGGTGTCGCGGTCTCATTCGTCTTATCGATTGTCTTAACGTATGTACTCGGTTTTGAAGACGATCCGATTGAAGAAGAGATGACAGAAACGACGACAGACAGCATGACGATTCCGAGTCCGGTGCCAGGCCAAATCGTCTCGATTGAGACAGTTCCAGACCAAGTTTTTGCAAGTGGTGCCGTGGGTCGAGGGTTTGCCGTCATCCCGTCAGAAGGAAAAGTGTCTGCTCCGGTATCCGGTGAAGTGACCGCTGTATTTGCGAGTAAGCATGCCATTGGGATTCAGTCCGATTCTGGTCTGGAGATTTTAGTACACGTCGGAATTGATACTGTTCAATTAGACGGAAAGCATTTTGACCTTCATGTGGAAAAAGGGCAGCGCGTCGAGGCCGGCGAGTTGTTAATCAGTTTTGACATCGAATCGATTCAAACGGCTGGCTATGAAGTCATCACGCCCGTGATCTTTACGAATTTACCAGAAGAACGTCACGTCACATTTGATCAAACACAAGTATGGGTGAGCACGCAAGGAAATCCTGCGCTCGCATAAGAAAGGATGAGTCGATGCAATTTCCAAACAATTTTTTATGGGGTGGCGCCATCGCGGCCAATCAAACTGAAGGAGCATATGTAGAAGGAGGGAAAGGACTCGCTTCGGTTGACTTGATTCCGAGCGGTCCGACAAGACGAGCGGTTATGCTAGGCGAATTACCAAGTTACGAACCGCTTGAAAATCAAACTTATCCTTCACACGAGGCGATCGATTTCTATCACCTATACAAGGAGGATATCGCCCTCTTTGCCGAGATGGGATTCAAGGCGTTACGTTTATCAATCTCCTGGGCTCGCATTTTTCCAAAAGGGGATGAACTAGAGCCCAATGAAGAAGGACTTCAATTTTATGACGACGTCTTTGACGAGTTATTGAAACACGGGATTGAACCGGTCGTGACAATGGCGCATTTTGATGTGCCGGTTCACTTGATACAATCGTATGGCAGCTGGCGCAATCGGAAGATGGTAACCTTCTTTGAACGCTATGCCGAGACGATTTTAAATCGTTATCATCACAAAGTACGCTACTGGATGACGTTCAATGAAATCAACATGCTGTTCCACCTCCCTTATATGGGGGCAGGCTTGGTTTTCCAAGAAGGGGAGAACAAAAGACACATTCAATATCAGGCTGCACATCATCAATTAGTAGCGAGTGCGGCAGCTGTCAAAATCGGTCATACTATCAATCCAGATCTCCAAATCGGATGTATGCTCGCGGCCGCGATGACGTATCCCTATACGTGTAATCCGGATGATGTCGAGAAGGCGATGGAACGAGATCGGGAGAACTTCTTCTTTATCGACGTGCAGGCGAGAGGTGCTTACCCGGGCTATGCACTCCGACAGTTAAAAGAAGCTGGAATCGAGATTGTGATGGAACCGGGTGACCGAGAATTGTTGCGCGAACATACGGTAGATTATATCGGGTTCAGCTACTATTCAAGCCGGTGCATCAGCACGGACCCAGACGTTCTCAACAAGATGACGGCAGGCAACGTCTTTCCGACAGTCAAAAATCCTTACTTGCAACAATCGGAATGGGGATGGACGATCGATCCAAAAGGATTGCGTCTAACGGCTAACCAATTATACGATCGCTATCAACTCCCATTGTTCATCGTTGAAAATGGACTCGGGGCGTTCGATCAAGTCGAGACGGACGGTCAGATTCATGATGATTACAGAATCTCATATTTAAAGGACCACATTCGTGAGATGCATGAGGCGATTCAAGACGGCGTTGAGTTGATTGGGTATACGAGTTGGGGATGTATCGACCTCGTTAGTGCGTCAACAGGAGAATATGCGAAGCGCTACGGATATATCTATGTGGACTACCATGACGATGGTAGCGGAACGATGGAACGTCGTAAAAAAGAGTCGTTTGATTGGTATAAGCAAGTGATTGCGTCAAACGGAGCAAACGTGAAATATGAAGCCAGTTTGAAGTGAAGTTGTGACCGCTTTCAAATTTTTGTTGACTTCTTGATTCGGTGAGGTGTATGCTAAAAATCCTGCCCAAAATGAGAGGCATGGGGACTGGCATCAGTTCATTCGATATTCGAGAGGAATGACTTAAGATGAACCAACAACAATTAATCGAGCGCGCACGCCAATTGAAAGACAATGCGTATTCACCATATTCGAAGTTCCGCGTCGGTGCGGCACTTCTCATGAAGGACGGCACGGTCATCGACGGCGTCAACGTCGAGAACGTCTCGTTCGGTGCAACGAACTGTGCAGAGCGCACAGCAATCTTCACAGCGGTCGCGCAAGGATACAAAAAAGGTGACTTCGAAGCGGTTGCCGTGTCTGGAGACACAGAAGACTTCTTGCCACCATGCAGCATCTGTCGCCAAGTCATGGTCGAGTTCGGCGATCCTGACTTCAAAGTACTCCTCACGAACGGCAACGCCGATGTGAAAGAAGTGACGCTCGGAGAGCTCGTTCCGCTCGCGTTCACCGATTTGGATATGTGATGTTGAACCCCTCAGATTCTTGAGGGGTTTTCTTATCCAAAAAAGCGAAAAAATAATCGCGGAATGGCTTGTACAACATAAAGGAGTAGTTCTGAAAAATCAAGGGCCGCAATCCCATACGACCATCCTTCTTCCTCGCGGGAAGTGACTACTTTTCCACGCATAGGTCGTAATCGACCTTTCCATTGAATCGGGAGGGCGGTCGCGCTGTCCACATCCGGGTGATTCATGACACGCATATGCAAGCGTGGCTCAGGCGTACTTCCGGAACGCCCACAGCGCCCAATCAACTGTTTGGTTTTGACCGTATCTCCCACATTCACGGCAATGGAACCATTCTCAAGATGGGCGAGAAGGCAATATTCATCGTTTGAATGTTGAATGATCACGTGATTGCCGAATGGATGATCAGCATCTAGTTCGTCTGACAACCCATCCACGACTTGATGAATTGTCCCGTGTAATGGAGCAATCACTCGTTCCCCAAACGCATACGAGCCATTCATCCCAACTTTTCTGCGATTGTAAGGTTGCTGATCTTTTGTTTTCAAAAAGTCATAGCCATCACGTTTCTTTCGAATCGGTTCATGAAGATACATCCCGACGTTCGCTCCTTCTGAGACGACGAACCACTGCTCTTTGAATGGAAGGTGGTATTTGTTTTTCGTGGGATTGGTCTCTTTTGAAGAGGATGTGACCGTCATCTGAATGGATTCAATCTGATTCATGTGATTGAATTGAACGGATAATAACTTTTCTTTTCGGAAATCCGACCATAATACATACCGACTCCCGTTCAACACCATCTCATTGAACAGACGATAGCGCCGAATTCCATGATGAAACGAAGACGCTTCGTGATGAAACATGTCCATGGAATAATGAGATTTGCAAGAATCGGTCATTTGATGATAAATGTCATCGAACTGACCGTCTTTGAATAAGAGAATGAACTGTTTGTTCTCGTGATGCATGTGCATACCGCCTTTGTTGATGATTGATTGGTCTTTTATACGGATGTAGAAACATAGATGTTTCGTCATTCATAAAAAATCATAATATAATGGACATAAATGAGGAGTGATGTGAATGTCTACGATTCCATACCGCAAAGCGCAAAAAAAGTTGAACCACTTGCTTTATCAAGTATGTGAAAATGACGAGACGATTTTCATCTCGAAAGAAGGCGGGAAGAATGCTGTTATCATTTCTGAACGAGAATATAATAGCTTGTTAGAAACCATTTACCTGACGAGCAGTCCAAAAAATGCTGCGCGTCTATTTGAATCCCTAAAGCAGCTTGAATAGCATTAGTCTAATGTTGAAACATATGAGTTTGCATTAACAAACACCCAGTGAATCGTTGAATTCACTGGGTGTTTGTTGTTTCATGTCTTCGGCCGGCACGGATGATAAAGCGATACTCTTCACTCTTGAAATACGTTTCGGTGAACTCAAAGCGACTGCCATCCATGAGAAACGAATAGAGTTCGACTTTGAGTATCGGTGTTCGATCGCTCACCTCGAGCATTTCAGCAATTTCTTTCGTCGGCAAGACCGGGATAAATTCCTGAACACTGTCTGCAATCTTCAGGTTTTTGACATTTTCAATGTAATCGTACTTCGACCGTGTCATTACCTCATACGTTAAATCCGGAAATAGTTGGAGTGGAAGATACGTATCTTCGACAATGAGTGGTTCTCCGTTTGCAAAGCGTAAACGACGAATGTAGTAGACAAGAGCATCTTCATCGAGCTCGAGTATTTCCCTTATTTTTTCAGTCGGAGGTTGAACGGTGAAAGTAAGTACTTTACTCGTGACGTCCTTTCCTTCTCGCTTCATGTCTTCAGTAAAGCTTTTTAATTCGTACATATTATGTTCAATCTTTTCGGATTGTACATACGTGCCGCTCCCTTGTCGCTTCCAAAGCAACCCTTCTTCTTGAAGTAGTTTGACGGCTTGTCGAACCGTGACTCGACTCGCTTTGAATTCCTCGACGAGTTGTGCTTCTGTCGGAATCGCTTCACCGGGCGCCCAATCGCCGCTCTCGATAAATGTGCGCATCTCCTGAGCAATCCGCTGGTATAGCGGAGATTTGGCTTTCATGTAGATAACCTCCTGATTGTATACATTCATTACTCATAGTATACAAAAATAAAAAGTTTTCAAAAAGGTGTTGACGGTTTAAATAATATGTATTAAATTTGTATTGTAATCAATTAGATATGTATTGAAAGGGGAACGCACACATGAAAACACCACAGCGTCTCGTAGTCGTCGGTGGAGGTAGTACGTACACAATCGGCATGATCATGAGTTTGATTAAGGAAAAAGAACACTTCCCACTTCGTTCTATCACGTTTTACGATACAGATGAATTACGTCAAGAACGTGTCGCGAAAGCGAGTGAAATCATCTTGCATAAGCATTATCCAGAACTCGAGTCGTTCGAATATACGACGGACAAAGAATATGCTTTTAAAGATAAAGATTTCTTCTTCGTCCAAATTCGGACAGGTGGTTTGGAAATGCGCGAAAAAGATGAGCAGATTCCGCTTCGACATGGCGTGGTGGGACAAGAGACGTGTGGACCGGGCGGAATGTCATACGGGATGCGCTCAATCGGAGATATGATTGAACTCGTCTCTGACATTCGCACCGGCTCACCGAATGGCTGGATCTTAAACTATACGAACCCTGCTGCAATTGTCGCCGAGGCGCTCAAACGTGCATACCCGGACGATCAAAAAATATTAAACATTTGCGACATGCCGGCAGCAATCATGGTGAGCTATGCGAAGATTCTCGGTAAAGAGATTTGGGATCTCGTTCCGGAATATTTCGGACTCAACCACTTTGGTTGGTTCACAGGTATCTTCGATAAAGAAGGAAATGAATTGACTGAAGATATCAAACGCGCCATTTTAGAAGACGGTTTCATCCCGGAAGATTCGGAGATTGCGAATGACCCATCTTGGATCAAGACGTTCAAACAAGTAGAGAAGATGCTGACGGATTTCCCGGAGTACTTACCGAACACGTACCTTCAATATTATTTATATCCATCTGACATGGCAGAAAAAGAAGATGTCACGAACACACGGGCACGGCAAGTAATCAACGGACGTCAAGAGCGTGTCTTCTCGATGTGCGATCAGATTATTCAAGATAACTCGCTCGAAAATGTTCACCTTGAGGTCGATATCCACGGCTGCTATATGATTCGGGTCGCTGCTTCGCTAGCCTATAATAACGGTGATATTTTCATCGTCATGGTGAAAAATGAAGGGATTATTTCGAACCTGCCGGACGATGCGATGGTTGAAGTGCCTGCGATGCTTACCAATCGTGGACCGAAACCATTCGCAGTCGGAAAGATTCCTCGTTTTTACAAAGGAATGATTGAAGGACAGCTTGCTTACGAGCAACTTGTCGTCGACGCATACTTCGAAAACAGTTATGAGAAGGCACTTCAGGCGTTGACACTAAATCGTACAGTCATCGATGCACCAATAGCTCGTCGAATCTTAGATGATTTGATTGAGGAAAACAGAACGTACTGGCCGGAATTAAAATCGGGCGAGACAGTAGCAATACGGTAACTAGAGAGGGGAGTCAATCCCCTTTCTCATTGTTCAGATTGATAACGCTTACAAGATGAGGATTGAATCGAATGAGTCAATAGTTTGGAGTTTTTCAAAAGTTTGGAAAGGCGCTCATGGTACCGGTCGCTTTATTACCGGCTGCCGGAATTTTGCTAGGACTAGGTGCGGCACTCACGGGACCATTAGCCGATAGCTGGACGTTTTTACAGAATGGAACAGTAGAAGCGATCAGTGCTGGAATGTTACAAATTGGTCTTAGTATTTTTGCGAACTTACCAATCATTTTTGCAATCGGGGTCGCAGTTGGTTTGTCAGGAGGATCAGGGATTGCGGCACTCGCAGCACTCGTCGGATATGTCATTATGAATACGACAATTTCAATCTCCCTCGGCATCACGGCAGAAATGGCTGCCGAGAGTGGAGAATATGGCATGTTACTCGGTATTCCTTCCCTTGAAACCGGTGTACTCGGAGGGATTGCGGTCGGGTTGCTCGCAGTATGGGTGTATAAAAAGTTCCATACGTTCAATCCCCCAGAAGTGTTAGGATTCTTTGCAGGTGATCGTTCTGTCGGGATTGTGATGGTTTTCTTCTCGATTTTACTTGGATTTGTCATGATGCTCATCTGGCCGCCAATCCAATCGACACTAACTTCAATGGCAAACGTCATCGCGAGTGATGCGACCAATCCTGCATATGTTGGGTTATATGGAATGTTGGAACGATTATTGATTCCGACAGGATTACACCACATTTGGTATGCCCCGTTCCTCTGGACATCTCTCGGTGGAACGGCAACGGTCGGTGATGCGGTCGTGAACGGTGATCAGTATATTTTCCTTGCTCAAATCGCGGAAGGTGTCGAAGTGACGGCGGGACGTTTCATGTCTGGTAAGTTCCCAATCATTATGTTCGGTTTACTCGGGGCGGCGCTTGCGATGTATCGTCAGGCTGACCCAGACAAACGTCCTGTCGTTCGAGGCTTATTGATTGCAGCAGCCGGTACAGCTTTTCTAACAGGAATCACAGAACCGATTGAATTCACTTTCTTATTCGTGGCACCTGTCCTGTATGTCATCCATAGTGTATTGACGGGAATTTCTTTCGCGCTCATGTATGCGCTCGATACACATATCGCTTGGGCTGGAGGATCAGGGTTGATTGACTATATTTTAGTGAACGTTTTACCAGGTACATCACGCTGGTGGATGAATATCGTCGTCGGCATTGGTTTCTTCATCGTTTACTATAGTATCTTTACATTCGCCATCAAGAAGTGGAATTTGGCAACGCCAGGTCGTGGGGGACAAGAAGTAAAACTATTTACGCGTAAAGACCACAATGATAAAAAGTCAGGTCAATCAGCGATTCAAACGACAGCACTTGCGATTGAAGAGGCACTTGGGGGACGAGAGAACATTCGTGATATCGATGCATGCTTTACACGCCTTCGTGTTGAAGTAAGTGACGTTTCTCAAATCAATGAGGATGAACTAAAAGCACTCGGAGCAGCGAGAGTCGTCAAAGTGAAAAATAACATTCAAGCGATTTTTGGAGGTCGCTCTGATTTATACAAAAACGAATTGCTACGTATTCATAAGGAAATGGATGAAGCGAATTGAAATCGGGCTCAACCGCATGGGTTGAGCCTTTTCAGTCTTCATAAGTATAGTGCTACAAGACGTTCCGCATGCTCCTTCATCATCTCCCGCAACGCATGCGGTGCCTTGACCTTCACTTCGGCTCCGGCCTTCAACAGCTGTCTCGACAAAAACGGCAGCTCTTCTTTAGGTACGTCCCATTCATTCTTCTCTTCGATATCGGGTAATACATCTTCAAGCAGACGACGACCGAGCGGGGTGAGTTCGAGTTGAACGACTACACCGATTCGTTCGTCATTTGCCTGAAGCAAGGTCACCAAATCCTCGGATTCAAACGGTTGCTCGAGTAACTTGACCGCTTCCACTCGATCAATCCGATATTGCCGAAGTCCCAGTTCAGAGAGCCCGAAGACATACCACTTCAAGTCAAGAAGTGCCATGCCGACCGGTTCAACGATGAATGTACGTGGTCCTTTCGTCGTTTGATACGTCATCTCGATCTTGTTCTTGCGCTCGACCGCCTGATAGATGTCCTTTGTGAACGGCGCTTTTGGAATTTGTTTGTTCCCGAGCCACAGGATATTTCGTTCTAAGTGATGAATCTTCGTTTCTAAGTCCTGAGGTAACTCGTTCACGTACCAATCGGACAGGGTATTTCGTAGATCACCGAACGGAACATCCGGGATGTGTTCCATCCATTTGAGCGTAAGATAAAGGGCGACGGCTTCTTGCTCGCGGAGGTGCAATGGCGGCAACAAACGGTTCGGCAACATCTCATAACCGCCACCGATCCCGGGCACACTCCAAATCGGATAACCGAGTTCTTCGAGCGATAGCATATCTCGCTGGATTGTTCGAATAGAGGCACCTGTCTCTTGAGCGAGTTCTTCAGCGGTAAAACGTCGTCCGCGATTGAGTAGCCGAATCAGTTGCAAGTGTCGTTTTTTCAAAATTATCATTCCCGTCATCTTTTGTCGTGTTTGTTCGTTAAGTTGAATGTATCACGAATCAAGGAGGGAGACATGATGCCGAATGTAGTGTTGTATATTGCAATGAGTTTAGATGGGAAGATTGCCCGGTCGAACGACCAACTCGATTGGTTGTTCGCCGTAGAGGGGGACGGGGACAATGGATACGCTGAATTTTTCAAGACCGTTGGTGCTGTCATCATGGGACGGAAGACATATGAGGAAGTCCTTCAATTGTCAGAGGAGTATCCATATCCAAACATGCCGAACTATGTGATGACGCGGAATCCGGACCGTGCAGCCGAGCATGTCACGTTCACGGATGAACCAATCGAAGAACTGATTGATCGGTTGAAAGGAGAAGTCGATCAAGACATCTGGCTCATCGGCGGGGGAGAAGTTATTAAAGCCGCGATGGAGCATGACTTGATTGACCGGTGTGAGATTGCGATTGCACCGGTCGTGTTGGGTGAGGGAATCCCACTTTTCCCAGAAGGCACGAAAGAAACGAAGCTTCGACTGACAAGTCAACGCACATCCGGTCAGTTCATCATGGCGACATATGAGAGTTCAAAAATCGAGTCCAAATAAGGATTCGATTTTTTTATGACGAATAAAAATGAAGAATCGATTTACTTCTAAAGTAAAAATATTCTTTCAAATAAATAATAAAAATCTTAAAATGTTAGTAAATGATGCTAATTGGATATAAGAAGAGAATAGTACTGACATGACGGATACCGAGGGGATCAACGTATGTTCATTAGTCTAATCGCTAACTCTTGTATTTCTTTTACAGGGATTTACTTCATTTCTAAAATCATGAATTATGATACAAAGCACGAAGGCGTTAAAAATATGCTGATTGGATTGCTATCAGGGTGTCTAGGAATTTTTTTGATCACACAAGGTGTGGTAGTTGAAGAGGTAATCAAAATCGACTTTCGTTTTCTCGTGCTCATTTTACTTGGTTTCTATCGATTAGTGTCTCCTTTGATTATTGCAGCGACGATTATTGCAGCTTATCGATTTAGTTACGGCATTGATTTTCAGTCGATTGTGGCATTCATTTGCCTCGTCTTGATTGTCATTGGAATATTGATCACGTATAACATCGCTTCACTAGAAAATCAACTGTTTCGGTTCAGTCTCACCTTGAATATGTTGGCTTGTTCAATTGTTGGGCTTTCGATTTATACGAGTGGAGCATTTAGTGAAAGTGCCGCACATGCCGCTTTACTCATCGTGATGATTAGTTTCCCTGTTGGAATGCTCATTACCCTCTTGAACGTTGATTTGTATCTCATCAATCACCGTGTAAAAGAATACAAAATTTCTGCAGAGACCGATCATTTGACGGGACTTGCGAATCGTAGGGCGTGGGAGATACAAATGAAAAAAATAAAAGAACGATACGATACGTGTAACGTTCTCATTTTAGATATCGACTACTTTAAACAAATTAACGATCAATACGGTCACTCAAATGGCGATGAAATTTTGAAGCAATTTGCCCAGCTGTTACATCGTGAAACGAGAGACCATGATATTAAAGCTCGAATCGGCGGCGAAGAGTTCGGTATTTTGATCCCAATGCTTTCACAAGGTGAGGTTATGAAAGTGGCGGAGCGGATCCGGAACAGCATTTCAAAGCATGAATTTAAGTTGTTGAATCAACAAGTCATCAATATTTCGGTTTCAATTGGAATCGCAAACGGAAAAAGTGAACATCTTTTGGAGATGATCCATCTGGCGGATGACTGTTTGTACCATGCGAAGAATCAAGGCAGAAATCGTACCCACATCCATGGAGGGGTGGAATACGTCCAATGAAGAATTCACGTAAAAACGCATCGGATATTTCCGATGCGTTTTTTGCACAAATCTAACGAGAAACTCAGCGATTAGTTCGTATGAGGTTCCCACACATCGGAAAAGTTGTGAACCGGTTGGACACCCTCTAACGTCCGGAACTCATAGTCTCGTTCTTTCGCATAGCGGATAACCGTATCGAGTGCTTTCGGCGTCATCGAGTGATCGTGCGCGAGAATGATTGAGGCAACCTGTGCAGCACGATTCGCTTCGAGACGTTTGAATACGCGTTGCTCGACGCGGGCATTGTCTTTCTTATACACATGGTCGAGACTGCCGACATTCCAGTCCCAAATCTCAAAACCGGCATCGGTCATCGCCTGCCAGTGTGCAGGTGTCATGCCGGCGTCACTCCCGTAAATCGTCCGGGCCATGTTCGTATGGATGCCCGTTACTTCATAAACGAGCGCTTGGACTTCCTGCATCTGTTGTACCGCCGTCATCGGCGTTTCATAAAACTCATCCCGGTCGTGGCGCATCCCGTGTAAGGCAATCAAATGACCTTCCGCAATCATGCGATGAAGCAGATGCTCATTTCCTTCGATGTTTTTCCCGAGAATGAAAAAGGTTGCCTTCACTTGATGTTTCTTCAACACATCGAGCAGCTTTCCTGTTTTCCAGTTCGGTCCATCATCGAGCGTCAAATAGATGAGACTCGGATCGTTATACGCTTTCGGCTCCGGGATTGCAGCCTGTGACAAAGTACCAATCAACAAAAAAATAGACATGAGTAAAAGAACGCGTTTCATCATTCAATTCAAAACTCCCTCAAATCAAAAACAAGCGACATGTGATACATACTTTATCATATGTCCGAGACATCGAGACGATAAATCTGTTCGTCAAGTTCTGTCGTAGAATAGGTGAAGTTCAATTTCCTTAGTAGCGCAATCGATGCCTCGTTCGTTTCAAGCACACCGGCTTTGAACACTTCTGCTCCGTGGTCGGCCAAGTGACGAATCAGTCCTGACATCACTTCAAATGCATAGCCTTGACGAGCACGCAAGGGTGCGATGGTATAGCCAATCCAATACGTCGTGCCTTCTTGTTGGAGATAGACATCCCCAATCAATTCATCGGTCGCTTGGTCGATGATGGCGAGTTGCATACCGTGTTGAAGCGATTGTTCGCCGAGTAGAGCGTTCTCGTATTCAGTATAGCTAAGACCTTTAAACGATTGGTGCTGCATCCAGTCCAAGTCGTTTCGATAGGTCATGAACGATTCGATGTCTTGGCGTTCGAATGGGCGGATGAGGCAGCGGGTTGTTTTGAGTTGCATGAGTTTTTCCTCCTGTAACGTTTCATCCTTTCATCTCAGTGTACAGCGAATGATGGAGAAGGGATAGAGGATGGATGGGGAAAAAAGACCCGTCAATCGAGTGACTGACGAGTCTTCAAACTTATATATGCTTCCGCTGAAATGCTGAAATGGCTTCATATTCTTCTGACAGGTGACGTGACAGGCGAATGTAGATCGGCAAGAGCTCCCGATAGACGTTCGTCGCTTCCATGTTCGGTGTATGCTCGTGGGTCACTTGCGGCACCTCTTGGAACTCCTCAATATCCCCGAAGGCGTATTCCCCGAGCATGACAGCTCCGAGGCATGAACTCTCGTGACTCTCCGGTACGACGACCGGCGTATCGAAGATGTCTGCCATCATCTGACGCCAGAGGCTCGACTGAGCGAATCCACCTGTCGCATGGATGCGGTTCGGGGCGCCCGTCAACTCATCGAGTGCGAGCATGACCGTATAAAGGTTGAAGATGACGCCTTCCAATACGGCGCGGATGAAATGCTCGCGCTTATGGTGAATGCTGAGCCCGAAAAATGAACCGCGGGCGTTCGAGTCCCAAAGCGGGGCCCGTTCACCCATCAAATACGGATGGAACAACAGTCCGTCGGCACCCGGATTGACCGTCTCGGCGATTCGTGTCAACACGTCGTACGCGTCGATGCCGAGCCGTTTCGCCGTCTCGACCTCACTTGCCGCGAACTCGTCACGGAGCCAGCGGAGGATGATCCCACCGTTATTGACCGGACCACCGATTACCCAATGCTTGTCCGTCAACGCATAACAGAAGATACGACCTTTTGGGTCTTCGACCGGTTCTGAGACGACTGTCCGGATGGCACCGCTCGTCCCAATCGTCACGGCGACGACTCCTTGTTCGAAGGCACCAACACCGAGGTTCGAGAGTACACCGTCGCTTGCCCCAATCACGAGTGGGAAGTCAAAGCCGAGCGTTTCGGTCACCTCAGGCGTCACTTGTAAAATCTCGGTCGTCGGCACGAGTTCAGACAAGCGCTCTCGTGTCACACCGGCGACTTCAAGTGCTTCCGTGTCCCAATCCTGTTGTTTCAAATTGAATAGCCCGGTCGCAGAGGCGATGGAATGATCGACGACAAAGCGACCCGTCAACCGATAGAAGACATATTCTTTAATCGAGACGAACTTGGCTGTCTGTTCAAAGACGTCAGGATGTTCTTTTTTCAACCAGCGCAGTTTCGACAGCGGTGCCATCGGATGGACCGGGGTGCCGGTGCGCATATGGAGCGCACTCGCATCAACATCGCGTTTGATTGCTTGCGTATATGGATTCGCGCGACTGTCGGCCCACGTAATGCTGTTCGTGAGCGGACGTCCTGAAGCATCGAGTGCAATCAAGCTATGCATCGCCGAACTGAACGATGCGAAGCGAATCGGCCCGTCCGCTTTGGCGCGGACCGCCGAGACGGCTTCGAGCACGGCCCCATATATGACGACCGGGTCTTGCTCGGCCGTCTCCGTATCGGGCGTGAGAAGCGGATACAACACGTTATGTACCGCCAGTTGTTGATGACCGTTGAACAGGACGGCTTTCGTACTCGTCGTCCCGATATCGACCCCAATCGTAAACACACAATCACTTCCTAACTTAGATAATGAACAGGCTAATCAAGAATACGACGGCAAAGCCGGTGAGTCCGATAATCGTTTCCATGATCGTCCATGACTTGAGCGTATCTTTTACGTCGAGACCGAAGTAACGGTTGACGAGCCAGAAACCTGAATCGTTGACGTGCGAGAGGACAGTCGCCCCTGAGGCGATGGCGATGACGATCAAACCGAGCGCTGCACCCGTGATGTTTTGAATTTCAAGTAATGGCGTGATGAGTCCAGCTGCCGTGACCATCGAGACCGTTGCTGACCCTTGGGCGACACGGACGACCGTCGCGATCAAGAAGGCGAGTACGATTGCCGGAAGTGGTGACCCGGCCATCATTTCACCAAGGACGTCACCGACACCAGAGTCGATGAGCACTTGTTTGAACACACCACCGGCCCCTGTGACGAGGATGATGATTCCGGCTGGTTCGAGTGCTTTCGTTGCGATTTCTTGTACCTCGTCACGTGAGTAGCCACGGCGTGTCCCAAGGAAGACGAACGTGAGGAGCGTCGCAATCGTCAAGGCGACGAACGGGTGTCCGAGGAACGTCAAGAAGTCACGGACGGCGTTACCTTCATCCAAGAGAACCGCTGAGAGCGTGTTCGCTAAAATCAAGACGAGCGGAATCAAGATGAGCGACAAAATCATTTTGAAGCTTGGTAATTCTTTTGATGAATCGATTTCTTTAAATTCCATGTAATCCGGAATCGTCACATGAATCTTCTTAGCAATATACTTCCCAAAAACAGGACCGGCTAAAATCATGGCTGGAATCCCGGCGATAACACCGAACAAGATAACCCATCCAAGGTCGGCACCAATCAAGTTCGCAACAGCAATCGGACCAGGTGTCGGTGGGATGAAGCTATGCGTGACCGCGAGACCAGCGAGGAGCGGGATTCCGTAATAGAGAAGCGAACGTCCCGTCTTTTTGGCGAGACCGTATACGATTGGAACGAGAATGATGAAACCGACATCGAAGAAGACCGGGACGGCGACGATGAACCCGGTAATCCCGAGCGCCCATTGTGCCTTATCTTCCCCGAACTTACTGACGAGCGTTTGGGCGAGGCGTTCCGCGCCACCTGACACTTCAAGCATCTTCCCGAACATCGCGCCGAGACCGACGACGACGGCGACGAAGCCGAGCGTTCCGCCCATCCCGCTCTGGATGGAGGCGATGACGTCCCCGAGCGGCATGCCAGCTGCCACCCCGACGATTAAACTAACAAGTAACAACGAAACGAATGCGTGAAGCTTTGTGCGAATGACTAAAAATAAGAGCAAGAAGATCCCGGCTAAGGCGATCAAAATAAGTGTTGAGCCAGACATTGAGTATTCCCCCTAAATTCTGAATATGTAACCGTTTACAGTTCCTGACAAAGGAAAAGGCCATTTCCCCGTGACCTTTTCCGCATTTCTTACTTCTTGACGACCGCGTGACCACCGAACTCGTTGCGGAGCGCAGCGACGACTTTACCTGAAAACGTGTCGTCTTCAAGTGAGCGATAGCGCATCATGAGCGACAAGGCGATGACCGGTGCGGCTGCCTGAAGGTCGAGTGCCGTCTCAATCGTCCATTTGCCTTCACCGGATGAATGCATGACCCCACGAATCTCATCGAGCTTCGCATCTTTCTTGAAGGCATTCTCTGTGAGTTCCATGAGCCAAGAACGGACGACCGAACCGTGGTTCCACACGCGAGCGACTTGTTCATAGTCATAATCGAACGGGCTTTTCTCGAGAATGTCGAACCCTTCCGCAATCGCCTGCATCATCCCATACTCGATCCCGTTATGAATCATCTTTAAGAAGTGACCGCTTCCGGCAGGACCCGTGTACAGGTAGCCGTTCTCGACAGACAAGTCTTTGAAGATTGGTTCGATTGTCGGCCACGCGTCTGCGTCACCCCCGACCATCGTACAGGCCCCGTTCCGCGCCCCGTCCGTGCCACCGCTCGTTCCGCAGTCGAAGAACTTGATGTCCTTCTCGGCGAACTGTTCGGCGCGTGCGACCGAGAGTTTGTAGTTCGAGTTGCCGCCGTCAATCACGATGTCGCCGGGTTCGAGGCGCTCATACAATTCAGCGAGTACCGCTTCCGTGACGTCGCCGGCAGGGACCATCGCCCAGATGACGCGTGGCGTCGACAGTTTGTTCACGACATCTTCGAGCGTCGGCACGATGGTGAACGCGTCCGATGTGACATTCCCGACGTCCGTCCCGATGACCGTGTGCCCGTGGTCACTCAAGTTGAGTGCCAAATTGTATCCCATCTTACCTAAACCAATCAAACCAATTTCCATATTGTCACCTCTGAAAAAGAATTTTTTTCCGTCTCTAGATTTATCATATCAAAATAAATTCGATTTACAAGTCTAATGACGGAATTTTTTTCGAGTAATGCAAAAAGAGCGTCCCGGCTTAATTCGTAGGCGGGACGACGGACAGGCACTCTTATATAGATACAAGAACACAAGAACGAACGATCAATCTTTGAGAGTGAACTACTCGCCACTTGTTTGCTTCACAAATTGAAGTGGGAGCTTCTTGGGAAGACCGTGCTCCTACCAGCCACGGTTATGGACCAAGCTCGTCGGGTAGTCCCTGCCCTGAATGGTTGTCAGTCGGCCAACATCAATAGGTTGAGGCTCGCGTTGATGTCACGGTCATGGTGCGCGCCACGGGCACACGTCCATTCACGGACATCCACCGTCTTCTTCTCGCCTTTTGCTCCGCAAATGGAACAGATCTGGGTCGATGCGAACCATTGATCTGCCTTGATGAGCGTCCGTCCGTAGAAGTTTGATTTGTACTCGAGTTGACGGACGAACTCATGCCAGCTGACATCCCCGATGGACTTGGCGAGCTTATGGTTTTGCATCATGTCCTTCGATGTCAATGTCTCCACGACGATGACTTGGTTCTCGTCAACGATCCGTCTCGACAGTTTGTGAAGGAAGTCCTTGCGTTGGTTGGCGATTTTCTCGTGTCTCTTGGCGAGGATCAGCCTGGCTTTTTCACGATTCTTGCTTCCGATCTTCTTGCGTGACAGCGCGCGCTGTGCCTTCTTGACCTTTTCTTCGGACTTACGAAGGAAACGTGGGTTTTCGATCTTCTCCGAGACCATCGCGTCGTTCGTCATGACGGCGAAATGTTCCAGGCCGAGATCGATTCCGACTTTGTGCTCGACTGGAATCCATGGTGCATCGTCCTGTTCGACGAGGATGGAGATGAAGAACTTGCCTGTCTTAGTCATCGAGACCGTCGCCGGTTTCCGTCTCGTTCCGCTCCCCGTTTTCGCCTCCTCGCGGATGGCGATGCGGTCCTCGAGTAGCTTGTTGTAGATGAATCGGGCGCAGCCGATCGTCTTGATGAGGAACTCGGCCTGTACAGGCGTCGGGTGGAGCCTGTATTTGTAGCCTTTCAGCATGTCCGTCCCTCCTCCCTTCCGAGGATCGTGATGTGTCTTCCTCATCCGATACCCGCGGAGGGGGAGGGAGACTCTGACGGAATCACGAACTTTTGTTCGTTATATCTGTCATAGGGAGATAAGACTTTTGGACCGGGCGATTCATCTCCCACCTACGCTGGGCTTCGCCCCGAGACGCTTAGAGGAGGGAGAATTCTCGCCTACTTTTGTTAAATAAAATTCCCGAAATGCGATACAGGCGTTGATTAGTAACAAAGTGATTGCGGTAACCTTAAGACGAAACTTTCATTTGGTTCAGCCTGTCAAATAGCTTCGCATACAGCCCCATACCGATGAGTGCCGACAGTAAGATGAGTGTGAACACAGCGAGCGGGGAGAGAAATCCTGATGCAAATACCGTCACCGGTGCGAGGAACTTGCCGATTGTGTTTTGGAGCGTATCGGTCGCGAGGTATTGTCCACGTGACTCGATCGGTGCATAGTGACTAACGAAACTCTGACTGACGGGAGAACGAATCAGCTCCCCGAACGTGAACATGGTCGTGACGATGAGCAAGTACCAGATATTTGATGAGAAGGCGACGAGAAACGTTCCGAAACCTCCTAGGAAAGTCGACAATAGTAAAACACGCCGTTCGTCCCACGCCCGAAACACACGTGTGACAGGAATGATGAAGACGACGAACAAGAGGCCGTTATATGCGACGAGCCAGCCGAATAAGACTGTATTCGAGACGTTGAACGTGGCCGGAGTTTGTTCAATCAAATAGACAGGTAAATACACGTCTAGCTGCATGATTGGGATTAAGGCGAATACGCCAGCAATCAGATAGAGGCGGAAAAGCGGGTCAATCAAAATCGTCGCATACGACCGCCCTTGGGTGAAAAATGTCGTTGCGACCGTCTTCTCGGTCGAGACCGGTCGTGTCTCACTGGTTAGAACCGCGAGCAAACCCCCGTAACCAAAAAGAACAAGGGCGCAGCCGAGGAGGAGCGCCTGACGATACTCGAAAAAGAGGACCGCACCAAGAAGCGGACCGAGAACAGCACCGATATTGTTCGATGCCATAAACGTCGCGAATACATTTCGTAAATGTTCAGCCGGAACGAGGTCGGCGACCATCGCCGAGCTGGCCGGTTTGTAGATGGCACCCATAAAACCGATGCTGATGTAGGTGATGTAATCGACATAGGCGTTCGTTGATAAAGCGAAAACGAGGAATAGGAAACCTTGTGAGAACGTCCCGGCGAGCATGACGGGGCGGCGACCAATCTCATCTGCAAGCGAACCGCCAATCAAGCTGCCGACTAGCAGGAACAACGGTGGCACGGCCATGAGTAGTCCGGCTAGCTCGACACCGAGCGTCCGGGCGAAATAGACGGTGATGAATGGAAAGTACATCCAAAACAAGAGGTTGAATAAGCCTTCGCCGAATAAGCGGACTTTCAGATTGAGGTCCCAACGGTATAATTCCATAGATATGCTCCTTTCAAGAGTCTCTCTTTAATGTAAGAGGTCGTGGAGAGAAAGAATAGACTTATGTTGCGGGATTTGCTAGACTAAAAATAGAAAAAGCGAATATATAGGCGCTTGTTTGCGTTGTACTATAAAACGAACGTATGTTTGTAAAATGACCTCCGAGATAATCATCGGAGGTCATTTTTATTGTGTCGTCTTCATCGTTTTAAAGCTATGGGCGAAAGATCCCTCAAATAGCTCGTCATTTTCAGGCAACAATTTTCCAATCATCGAGAGGTGTCGGGTAACCTGTGCGCATTGCTCGGTGTGACTCAGCAATCGTCAAAATCCTAGTAAAAAATCGACCCCCGTCATGGAGGTCGAATGAATCAACTCGATGATGCTTTCTTATATTGTTGGAAGAAGACTTCGATTTCTTCAGCCGGCAACGGACGATTGTAAAAATATCCTTGCGCCTGATTACATGATTCGGCTTTCAGGAAGGCGACTTGATGCGCTGTTTCGACACCTTCTGCGATGACGTTCAAGTCGAGCTCGTGCGCCATCCGAATGATCGTTTTGACGAGTGCCGCGTCCTTCTCGTCGCTCTCGATATTTTTCGTGAAGTGCTGGTCGATCTTGAGCGTGTCAATCGGGAACAGCTTCAAATAGCTGAGAGATGAATACCCGGTTCCGAAATCATCGATGGAGAGATGGACCCCAAGGGCGACGAGTTCATGCATCGTCTCGATGGCACGTTCCGCGCTTTGAATGACGCTCTCGGTCAACTCAAGCTCTAAATATTGCGCCTCGAGACCGGATGCGGCGAGAGCACGACTGACGACTTCCGGTAAATCTTTTTGAGCGAACTGGATGGCCGAGATATTGACGGCGACCCGGAACGGAGGAATCCCTGCATCTTGCCATGCCTTATTTTGGCGACACGCCTCATTCAAAACGAACTCGCCGAGGCGGTGGATACTTCCTGTCTCTTCAGCGATCGGAATGAACTCCCCAGGAGAAATCATCCCGAACTCTGGATGATTCCAGCGAACGAGCGCTTCCATGCCGATGACCATTTCAGTCTCTAGTTGGATTTGCGGTTGATAGTGTACGGTGAACTCCCCGCGTCCGATACCTTTCCGTAGTGCCATCGATAAGTTGGAGCGGCGGGAGACGGACTCATTCAATTCATTCGTGAAGAACTGATACCCATTCTTGCCGTCCGCTTTCGCCCGATACATGGCGATGTCAGCGTTCTTAATCAATTCCTCGGCCGTATCGCCGTCGGACGGATGGAGACTGATGCCGATCGAGGCACCCGTGAACACCTCTTCATGTTCAAGCTCGAACGGAGGATTCAGGACGTTGATTAGCTCTTGCGCACGATGGGCCGCGAGGTTACTTTTCGTATGCGGTGACAAGATGATGAACTCATCTCCACCGAGACGGGCGAGCGTGTCCGATTTTTGAATCGTCGACTGGATGCGGGTCGTCACTTGTTTTAAAAATTGGTCTCCGATGGAGTGACCGAAGCGGTCGTTGATGACTTTGAAGTTGTCTAAATCGATATAGTACAAGGCAAACTGTTCAGATTGACCTTGTCCAAGCAGGGCATCGAGCCGGTCGCTGAACAGGCGGCGGTTCGGAAGTCCCGTGAGCGGGTCCAAATAGACGAGGTCGTTGATTTGTGCCTCGATCCGTTTCCGTTCACTGATGTCACGGATGATGCTACTAAAGAACAGGCCTTTCTCTGTCTTCCACGTGCCGAGTGACATTTCAATCGGGACTTCGACGCCGTCTTTTCGTAATCCAATCAATTCCACCGTCTGACCGATGACGCGTTTTTCACCTGTCGCTTCATAACGCTTCATCCCGCGCTCATGCGCGTCACGGAAGCGTTCCGGGATGATAGCGACAATCGATTGCCCGATCATCTCGTCGTAAGTGTAGCCGAATAAGTCGGTAGCCCCTTGATTCCATTGGAGAATGACCCGGGTATGGTCGGCAACGATAATCGCATCAGAGGCTGACTCGATGATGGATTCGAACTTCATCTCGAGTTCTTCAGATTGTGCCTCAAGTTGAGAGGCCGTTCGGAGTGAGATATACATGATCACAAATAAGGTCATCACGCTCGCCGCAATGACGTAGGCGAGGAGGGTACTATCGACCGAGTATCCATTGACCGGTTGCATTCCTCCGCTCATCGGTGTGAAACGAGCCGCGCCCATCCCAACGTAATGCATGCCGGAAACGGCGACCCCGATCAAGACCGAACTAGCAAGACGACGCCAATGGAAGCGGGAGACGTTTGGGATATAAAAGAGAATGTATAGTCCGACGAGTGAAGCTATGAAGGCGACGATGGCAGAAGCGATCCACATGACCGGGTCGTAGGTAAGAATCGCGTTCATCTGCATCGCTTCCATCCCGATATAGTGCATCGAAACGACCCCGACACTGATTAAGAAGGCGCCAAAGACGAGCTGCGTCGGACGCGTCTCCGGATGACTGATGATCCAAAAAGCGAGACCGGAGGCGACGACGGCCGGCAAGATGGATAAGAGCACGATACCGAGGTGATACGTCACGTCAGCGTGAAGATGAAATGCCAACATGCCGATGAAGTGCATCGCCCAAATGCCGAGTCCGAGACTGAAAGCTCCCGCTGCGACCCAGCTGAGTCGAGAGGCGTGCTTCGCATATTTCAAACGACTGCTAATATCGAGAGCGACACCGGCAGCAAAGATGGCGACGGCGATAGAGAGAATGACGAGTGGTAAGTTGTACGAGCTACTCAGGTGATGTTCGATGAGAAACAGTCCTTTCGATTTCAAATGGTACAAAGAGTGAATGAAAAAGTGCTTTATTAGAGTAGCACATTCGCGAACGGCGCTTCTTGCTTACTTTTGTAAGGTGGGTCAATCATTTGCATGAATCACACATTGCGGAATTTTTTTCGAAACGGTATCGTTAAGTGAAGAAGAGAAAGGGTGATTCTTGATGGAAACGATGAACGGGACGGCCCGCATTCGTGGCGCCTATTCGACACTGAGCAAGAAAGAACAGCGCATTGCCGATTATATTTTGAAACAACCAGAACAAATCATTCATCATACGATCAATCAAGTGGCAGACGACCTCGATGTCGCCGAATCGACCGTGTTCCGCTTTTGTCAGCGTGTCGGGTTTAAAGGCTATCAGGCGCTTAAAATCGCGCTCGCCTCGGATGTCGTCGCTCCGCTCCAAGATATCCATGAAGACATCACGGAGACGGACAGCGTGCTCGAGATTGCAGAGAAAATTTTTTCGACGAACGGGAAGACGATCGAGTCGACGCGTCAGATTCTAGAGGCTTCCTCTCTTGAAAAGACGGTCGAGCTATTCCTCAATGCACGTCGCATCGAATTTTTCGGGAGCGGGGGGTCGGCCGTCGTCGCGTTAGATGCGTATCATAAATTTGTCCGAAGTGGGCTACAAGTGAGCGCCATCCTCGAGTCACATATGCAGTTGATGTCTGCCTCACAATTGACGACAGAAGACATCGCCGTTGTCATCTCCCATTCGGGTGCTTCGAAAGAAACGCTCGATATCGCAAAACTCTTAAAGGAGAAGGGTGTGCCGACGGTCGCCATCACGAACTATGCGAAGTCCCCTCTCTCGAAACTGGCGGACGTGTCGCTCTATACCGTATCTCAAGAGACGGCATTTCGCTCGGAGGCGCTCGCTTCCCGAATTGCTGAGCTGAGTCTCATCGATGCCTTGTTCACAGCCGTCATGATGCGCCGGGGCGAGGCGGCCCGTGTATCGCTTCAACAAATGCGAGAAGCCATCTCGATGCGCCGAATCTAAGCGAAATAGGATTAGTTTCTACAAAAAGGTGGAAATTATAAACCTTGAGAGCAAAGTGAGGCTTAGAGAGAGAAGGTGGACCGATGAACCACATTGATTTTTTATCTTCCGACCACTACAACGAGTTCAAACGGTTGGCACAACGGCTCACGGATCCCGGCAGTACCGGTCGAGAATACTTCGCCGCCCTGTATGTGATTGCGGGAAATGAACATATACGTGAATGCCTACTTCCTTACATGGATCTTGAATCAGGTAAGATTCGCACCTCAACGATTATCGATGACAATACGTTTGATAAACGAGAGTTTGTACTTGCTAAACTTGTCATCCATTTATATAACTCAAAAGAATGGGTTCTTCCCACTGAACTGATTGCATTACCGGAAGAGGATTATAAGTTGGCGATGCAAGCGATCACGCTTTGCCGAAATGAACAATTTGATGGGATCACCATCCCGAATCATTGACGACACCTTGTTTGACGACAAGGTGTTTTCGTCTCGGAAAAAGGAGGAGAAGGAATGTCTTTTAATACAGCGATGTTGACGATTTTACTCATACTATTGCTACTGATTATGACAACCCCACCGCTACTCCTGCTTTATTTGTGGCGTCGTGACCGAAACCAACGTGAACATTCTGTCCTCCGTAACTTCCCGATTCTCGGGAAACTCCGGTATATGTTCGAGAAGATGGGACCCGAGTTACGGCAGTATCTATTCTTAAACGATAATGAAGCGAAACCATTCTCACGGAACGACTATGAAGCAGCGGTCATTGCGGGGAAATACAAGTCGCGCATCATCGGATTCGGCTCGGAACGTGATTTTGAGTCGGGTGGGTTTTATCTTCAAAACGCCCTCTATCCGACGAATCGGAATGAGCTGCGGATCGATAATGAAACGAAAGTGGCGACATGGGTGTATGAGCTCGATGAAGATAATCTCTTCACCCGAAAAGAACATCTCGTCGAACGTGACATCTCACCCTATCTCTTAAAAGAAGAAGATACGGTCATCATCGGGGAAGGGACCTGTCGGGAACCGTTCCATGTCCGCGGGCTCGTCGGGCAGTCAGCGATGAGCTTCGGGTCGCTCGGGGATAAGGCGATCACGGCCCTCTCAATCGGACTCGGTCGTGCGGGTGGCACGTGGATGAATACAGGGGAGGGCGGGCTCTCCGACTATCATTTAAAAGGGAACGTGGATATCATCTGTCAAATTGGACCGGCCTTATTCGGTGTCCGAAATGAGGATGGAACCTTCTCGGTGGAGGCGTTTAAACAAAAAAGTAAGCTCCCACAAGTGAAGGCGTTCGAGCTGAAGCTCGCACAAGGGGCAAAAACCCGTGGTGGACATATCGATGGATCTAAAGTGACCGAGGAGATTGCAAAAATCCGTCATGTGAAAGTCGGCGAGACGATTGACAGTCCGAACCGATTCTCTGAGTTTCATACCCATGGGGAACTGTTGACCTTTATCGAGAAATTGCGTGACGTCGGTGGGAAGCCCGTCGGCATCAAACTCGTGGTCGGAAATTTGAAAGATATCGAATCGTTCGTCCAAGAGATGGCCATATCGGGCCAGGTGCCAGATTTCATTACCATCGATGGGAGTGAAGGGGGAACAGGTGCCACGTATCAGGAGCTGGCGGACACGGTCGGCTTGCCACTGAAAGCGGCACTCCCGTATGTTCATCGGCTACTGATCGAGCATGGTCTTCGAGACCGCATCAAACTGTTTGCCTCGGGAAAACTCATCACGGCAGACAAAGTAGCGATCGCCCTCGCCCTCGGAGCGGATTTCGTCAACATTGCCCGCGGGCTCATGTTCAATGTCGGTTGTATCCAGGCGCAGGTGTGTCATACGAATCGTTGCCCGGTCGGGGTGGCGACGACCGACCCGAAACTGCAGCGGGCCCTCGTCGTCGATGAGAAGAGCTTTCGGGTGACGAACTACATCATCTCGCTCCGGGAAGGACTGTACAATATGACGGCTGCGGCAGGCGTTCGCTCGCCGACGGAATTGTCTCAGGAACATGTGATTTATCAAGAACCGGACGGCCGTGTGAGAACAATCAAATAGCACATTCACTGTGTGTTAGCAGTAGCTTTATAACTTCTTTGAATGAACGATTCCAATAGTATAGGATCATCTAACAATCGTTGGCCACGCATACACATTCGTCGAGGACGCAACTTGGCGTGACTAGGGGTGACAAAATAATCATCCGGAGATGTGCGAAGAACCTGACGAATGACCTCTTGAATCGAAATCGGGTCATCTTTCACCCACTTCTCATGTACCGACGGGACATTGTCGAGGATGAGTTGAATCTGGTCATCGTTACGAATGAATGGATTCACGCAAACGCGTCTTGTTTGAGCTCCTTGGAACACGTGAAACGTGTGTGTAACGGTATCACCATCAATCGAACCGATGACATATCCGGTTTCCCAGGCTTTGCCGCAACCATCCCATACAGAAAAGAGGTGTCCCGGATACACGATTGTCGTATTCGATCGCTCCATCACTTTATACCGATGATAATCGCCGAGCGCGACATAGGCAAAAGCATGAGGATGAAGTCGGGTATTCGAAAAAGCACTTGCACGCCCGTGACTGAGTAGCAGGTTAGGGTGTGATGGTTCGAGCGGAGGAATGTGATTGAGGACTTCAATCAATCCGACCTGGTTCGACGTGCAACTCACCCCGAATATACCGGCGCCTAAGGCTGGGTCGAATCTATACCCTGGTTCCGCAAAACAATAGACGTGGGGAACCGTCTCCCACACTTCCTTATCACGATGACGATTGACGTCATGTTCGCCAAAGACGATATAGATGGACGTACCAAGAGATGTCCATTCTTCTAAATAAGGCATAAGGTCATATGAATCACTGACCTCGATGTCTCCGGCGATCAATACTGCAGCAATCTCGTGTTCACGAATGACTGATGCGAGTTGCTGGAGTTTGTCTCGTTGAATGTCAAAGCTTGTCCTTTCAGCATGAATCGCGTTCCCTGTATGGCGAGCGTGATGCAAATCGGCAATATGTAAAAATTTTGGCATGCGTTTCAACTCCTCAACCTAGCATTCTGCTTCGCATGAACAAAATCCTTCGAAAGGTAATAAGAAGCGGAGAGAACGGGAACATCTAATGGAACATCATTTTACTTAGGAGGGATCGGATGAAAGCCTTGTTTTTGAACTGTACGCTAAAAGGTGGCGACACGACATCGCATACGGAAGGATTGATTCGTGACATCATCCCGCACTTTGATGCGCTCGACGTCGAAACCGAGATCGTTCGGATCGTTGATTACAACGTCGCATTCGGGGTGACGGAAGATGAAGGCGATGGGGACGAGTGGCCACAGATTTTTGAGAAAGTGAAGGCCGCGAACATTGTCGTGATTGGGACACCACTTTGGCTCGGGGAGAAGAGTAGTGTCGCCACCCAAGTGATTGAACGTCTTTATGGCGGCAGCGGACTGACGAATAAATCAGGACAGGCCATTTACTACAACAAGGTCGGTGGAGTCGTTGTCACGGGGAATGAGGACGGGGCGAAACATGCCTGCGCCTCAATTCTTTATGGATTGTCCCATATCGGTTTTACTGTGCCACCGAACGTCGACACGTACTGGGTCGGGGAAGCGGGACCGGGTGACTCCTATCTTGACGCCGGACGAGAAAATGAATTCACGAAGTCTCACGGGAAGACGATGGCATATAACCTCGTTCACTTTGCGAGAATGCTCAAAAATCATCCGATTCCGGCAGAAGGGAATACGATGGAATAAATAAGGGTCTCGACAATCAGTCGAGACCCTAATCGTTTACTCTTTCTTCTCCACCGCATGCCCACCAAACTCATTTCGTAATGCCGCGACGACTTTACCTGAGAACGTATCGTCTTGAAGAGAACGTTGACGCATCATGAGGGAGAGCGCGATGACGGGCGTCGGGACGTCGTACTCGAGTGCCGTCTCGACCGTCCACTTGCCTTCACCCGACGCATGCATGACGCCGCGAATGTCGTCGAGCTTCGCATCTTTGGAGAAGGCACTCTCCGTCAGTTCCATGAGCCACGAACGAATGACTGACCCGTGGTTCCACACACGTGCGACATCCTCGTAGTCATAGTCGAACGGACTCTTTTCAAGTACTTCGAACCCTTCGGCGATCGCCTGCATCATCCCGTATTCAATCCCGTTATGCACCATTTTCAAGAAGTGACCACTTCCGCTCGGTCCCGCGTACAGATAGCCGTGATCGGTCGAAACGTCTTGGAACAGTTGCTCGATTTTCCCGAACGCCTCCATGTCGCCGCCAATCATCGTACAGGCTCCGTTACGAGCCCCATCCATCCCACCGCTCGTCCCGACATCGAAGAAGTAAATCGATTTTTCTTTAAAGTGCTCGGCACGTCGCATCGACTCTTTATAGTTCGAGTTCCCTCCGTCGATGACGATGTCACCTGGGGAGAGAAGATGGTACAAGTCATTCAAAACGTTTTCGGTCACATCACCTGCTGGTACCATCACCCAAATGGCACGTGGCGCTTTTAGTGCAGTGACGACTTCTTCCAATGACGATTTCGTCTCAAATTGACTCGTCGACACGTTTCCCGGGTCATACCCAAGCACGCGATGCCCATTGTCCGTCAAATTTAAAGCTAAATTCAGCCCCATCTTGCCAAGTCCAATCATTCCGATTTCCATTCGTTCCACCCCATTTGTAAGATTTAGTCCTCTATAGGGCATACCCGAAATAACGATTGCTCAAAAGGACAGGTGGACGAGGGTGTAGAATGATATAAGGAATCACTACAGACAGGAGGTGCGGCGATGGGAGAACGTTTATTTCGATTGGCGGTAGATGTCAGACATCGATTCAAAGATCATCATATTAATGATTATAGTGCGACATTGGCCTTTTTCTGGTTTTTAGCCATCTTTCCAACGTTTTTTGTCCTTTTCGCCGTGATGGCGTGGTTTCAAATCGATGATGCGCTCCTTATCGAACAGATTGAAACGCTCATTCCGGGTTCGAGTGTTCGCGAACTGTTGTCCATCGTCTATGATGTGAGCGGAAACTTGAATGGCGGATTATTATCGGTCAGTGCCATCATAGCCTTCTGGTCCGCCTCAAACGGAACGGCGCGCCTCGTCAAACTGACGGTGTTCGCGTATGGGGAAACGGAAGCGCGTGGCTACATATTCCGCCGATTCATTGGTCTACTCGCAATTTTAGCGGGAAGTATCGGTGCGGTCATCTTGATCGTTTTTCATCTATTTGGGCAGGAGTTTGTGGACCTGATTTACGCCTTGTACCCTAGAGTGGAAGAGTTTGACCGATTGTCGACCCTGACACGTTACACGGTCTCGACCATCATCTTGATTATCGCGTTCTCACTCTTTTATAAAATCGCGCCCCAGCAGCGAGTGCGATTCGTCGAAACACTTCCCGGGGCCGTGTTCGCGGTCATCGCGTGGCAATTGCTGTCGACCGGTTACAGTGTGTATGTCGAACGGTTCTCGATTTTCGGGGATACATACGGCACGATCGGTGCGGTCATCCTGCTACAAATTTGGCTCTATCTGACGGCTGCGACGATGCTCATTGGGGCAGAAATCAATGCAGCCTGGCCCTACCATATGACTCGCCAACCAATCAGGACCCATTTCCCGTAACAAAAAAAGGGATATCGTGATTATTCTTTGTAAACATGCTTTAAAACAACCCGTGGCATGGGAATAAATTAGTACTATTTCACGGAAGAAGGTGTGGCCACATGGCGAAACATCGTAAACCATCAAAGTGGAAAATCGTACTAGGGGTTGTAGCAGGCGTCATGGCCTTAGTGCTCATCACAGGTGGCGCGTTCGTCTGGTCGATGGTAAAAGAAGTCGATGACACCGTAACACAAGTGAATGACAACTTAAAGATTAGTAAGGAACGGAAACAGGTCGAGACCATTGAACGAAAAGAATCGGTTTCAATCCTATTGCTCGGGATTGACCGTCGAGGCACCGAGCAAGGACGAAGTGACTCGATCATCGTATTGACCCTCAATCCGGAACTCGATGAAGGCGCGATGCTCTCGATTCCTCGGGACACGAAGACGGAGATTGTCGGGAAAGGGACACAGGATAAAATCAATCATGCGTATGCGTTCGGTGGAGCCGAAATGGCCATGAACACGGTCGAGAACCTTCTCGATATCCCGATTGATTATGTCATTGAGACAGATATGGAGGCGTTCAGCGATGTCGTTGATGCGCTCGGAGGCATTACGGTGATGAATAATTTTGCGTTCTCGACAGGAGATTACACGTTCCCCGTCGGTGAAGTGACGTTAGACGGTGACGCGGCACTCGATTATACGCGGATGCGTTATAACGACCCGAATGGTGACTTCGGACGTCAAGAACGTCAACGTGATGTCGTCGCCGCCATCATTGAAAAAGGACGAACCGACTTCTCACTCGACAAAGTGACGGCGATTCTTGATGTCGTCGGTGATCAGGCGAAGACGAATATCGAACTGAATGAATTCGTTTCCTTATCAACGGATTACATGAATGCGTTCCGCAATGCGAGCGTCTTACGCCTAGAGGGATCGGGTGGGTTAGAAGAAGACGGCATCTATTATTGGCATCCGAACGCCTCCTCGTTAAATAGCGTACGAGGCGAATTGAAGCGATTGATGGAGTGAACTGTCTGACGGAAGTCAGGCGGTTTTTTTGTGTTTCAAACAGATGAGAAAGTGGGAGAAATAAAGAGATGCCAAGGAGGGATGAGCCATGAAATGGGAAGCGATTGAAGAAGTGCTCCACGAATTCGGGGACACGTCGCAACAAAAATGGGAGCGGTTGTTTGAGAAGTGGTCGAATCACAACTGGCACGACCATGAACGCCCTTCTGAAAAAACGAACGTAATGTTAATGGATGCAGGCTTTATCCTGACGGACGGACGAGCCAATCTAGAAGCACTCCATCAACTATTGTCCGACCATGTCCAAACGACAGTGAGTGATCTCTATTTGGTCTCTTTGTTTCCATACAAAACAAGACAAAATGACACAGCGCTTGATGCGCGCGTGCAACTATTTGAAGATTTGGGACGTTTCACGGACGAGTTTGATTTGATTTACGAAATGCTGCCTGAGGCGTACAACAACAGTCAATTTGATGTGATTGTCGAAACGGATGCACTGATTGAACGGTTGGCGTATGGAGCGACAAAAATCCGCGTCCATGTCGAATCCTTTCGAGGAATGGAACCGACACGAATCAAACAGATTCTAAAATTATGGAGAACGGTCATACATGCGTACAAACCGAATGCGCAACTCATCGTCGCCCATGAACGTGTCGAGGATTCTTTCCCTTATGAGGAAGAGGCGGACGTCGTCTGTCACTTTGATTTATCGAGTCATGTGATTTTAGCGTTTGCGCAGTCGGATGTGACACGTCTAGGTGATTGGGCGAGACAGGTCCATCCACTGAGAGCGGATCAAACATACTTCAACTTCCTCTCTTCTGCGGAACGTGATCCGTTCGAAAAAAATCTGATGAATGAGGATCCGGATGTCATCCTTGCCGCCCATAGCGTGCTCTTGTCGCTGCAGGGAATCCCGTTGATTGATTACCGCACGCTCTTTGGAGTGGCACAACCGATCGAACAAGAAGAGTTGATTCAAACGTTGAAACGTGATCCGGACCGTCTCCGTATTTATGAAGGTGTGTTGAGTCAACTCAATGTCAAACGGCTACATCCTGCCTTTTCACCGTATGTGAGTCAAGAAGTCGTGAATCTCGACCGGCGCGTCTTTGCTCTCAAGCGGAAGCATCAAGAGGAGACGCTTCTCCTGCTCACAAATATGAGTGAAGACACGATACAAACCGATTGTGAAGGGACAAGTCTTTTTACAGAAGAATGGATGACGAACGTGACACTGGATCCTTTTGAATACGTTTGGTTAAAACAATCACATATTGGAGAGTGAATCCTCATGATTGATGTACATTGTCATTTGTTGCCTGAGGTGGATGACGGACCGCGCACAATCGAAGCGTCGCTTCAACTCGCAAGACGCGCAGTGGAAGAAGGGGTGACATCGATTGTCGTGACACCCCATGCGTATCATCCGTACTTTGAGACACAACATCACGACGTGACCCAAGAAGTCGCGCAACTGCAACAACGACTCGATGAAGAAGGAATTTCATTGACCTTGTATGTCGGCCAAGAGATTCGAATCTTTGGGGAGTTGGTCGAGGCACTTGAGTCTGGGGAGGCACACTCGCTCGCCGGATCCCGCTATGTGCTCGTAGAATTGCCGAGTCAAAGTGTACCGGCCTATACCGAATCTTTATTTTTTCAATTGCAAACGGCTGGATACGTTCCGGTCATCGCGCATCCGGAGCGGAATGGTGAGTTCGCCCTTCATCCTGAAAAATTGCATCATCTCGTATCATCGGGTGCCCTGTCACAGGTGACGACAAGCAGTTTGACGGGACAGTTCGGGAGACAAGTACGTGAACTCGCGCTCTCGTTTATTAGCAACGGATTAAGTCAAATCATTGCCTCGGATGCACATAACGTGGAACATCGTGATTTTAATTGGCTCGCGGCAAGGCAAGAAATCATCAACGAACTAGGAGAAGAGATGTGGCAACAGCAGCTCCGCTTCACAGAACATATCTTAGCGGATGAACCGATTGCGGCGAACCCACCCCATTTGCCAGAGAAAAATTGGCGTGGGCGTTGGAAGTGGTAAATCAATTGCCCGATGACGGGTTAGAAAGGTGATGGCATGAAACAAGCGACGATTCAAAACACCAACGGCATGCGACTATCCGCCATCGACTATGGCTGTGCGATGACGGAACTGACGGCCCCGGACCGGAACGGCAAGCTCGACTCGGTCATCTTAAAATATGGGGATGTCTCTCAGTACTTAGAAAATCCCGTCTATCTCGGGTCGGTCGTCGGACGGATCGCCGGACGAATTCGCAACGCGGAAATTGATGGCGTCGCCTTGACCCCAAGCGAGGCGCCCCATCATATCCACGGAGGCGACAAAGGCATCACAGCCCGTCACTGGGAGATGGATGCCGACGAACAGTGCATCCAGTTCACGTATCTCAGTCCAGACGGGGAAGAAGGATATCCTGGAAACGTCTTCTTCAAAGTGTTATATGAACTGACAGATAACAATGAACTGATCGTCACGATGACGGCGGAAACGGACCAACTGACGTGGGTCAACTTGAACCATCACAACTACTTCAATCTCGGGGGACGCCCGACCATCCATGACCATGAGCTGACGCTACCAGCGGATTCGGTCGGCGTGCTCGATGCGGAATCGCTGCCGACAGGGGAGTTGCGGGATGTGAGCGGGACCCCGTTTGATTTCCGAGAGGGTAAAGCGGTCCGAGAGGCGCTCGAATCGGGAGACGAGGCGATTGAACGGGCGAGCGGTCTCGATCATCCGTTCATTTTGAAGGACGGGGAGACGAGGCTACATGACCCGGTGAGCGGACGGACGATGGCGGTCGAGACGAATCAACCCGTCATGGTCGTCTATACAGGGAATTTTTTGAGTGAAGAGACGCCCGTGACGCTCGATGGTCGACAGAAACATAGTGCGATTTGTCTCGAGGCACAGGCGTATCCGGACGCTCCGAATCATCCGGACATCGCGACCTCAATCGAGCTGAAGCCGGGTGAACTGTATCATTCTCGGACAGTGTATCGATTTGGGGTGGAGCAATAAGAAAGGTCATCTCCTTGTTCTAAACGAAGGAGATGACCTTTCTTATACTTTGCATATCTATTAAGCGGTACGTAATAGAGGATTAAGATGTTTTTTTATTGCGTCTCATATATAAGAGAATGGCAATAATGAGGACGATTAATACAATGAAGCCGACAAAATACCATGTAGAGTCTATTGAATTGGAAGACTCTTCACTAGATGTTTCTTGATTATTCGAGAGTTCATTAGCGATACTTGAACTATTTGTAAAAATAGCGCCATTTTGATTCTTCACTGCCACACTAAAGGTTTCATTTGGAAAAGCTAGCGTTTCAATAAGTGTTGAATCAATCGAATTTTGAGTTGACACAACAATCATTGCTTTTTCATCATTCCAAGGTGAAGGTTGGATCCATGCATACTCAGAAGACGTTTCAGGAATGAACCCATATTGTGCTAAGTCAATTTGATTGTTCTTCGTCACAATCCAATCTTCCTTGTGCTCGTTAAAGAGTGGACTTTGTTCCGGATTCCCTATTAAGAAAATCGATCGATCTGTCACCATATCTTCGGTTACATCACTAGAACGTACAAATTCGACTTGCTCTGTTAAAGGAGTAACAGGTATTCCGCTCATCACATCGGCCAAGTTTTGTAGTGACTGAATATTCGAATCATCAGGAATGACGAATAGGACACCTGAATCTGTTGAGAACAGGCTAGCCATATTTAAAAAGACTTCATTGTTTGCTTGTTCATTGCTTGTTGGGAGCGTAACTTGACTGTCACTAGAGATAAACATCCAACGCTCCAAGTCGTTCGTATTGCATGGTGCATCTGAGCGAAGTCCATTTGCTTCGAACGACACATCTAAGAACGTCGCTTTTTTTAAGGTCGATGCATCAACTTGAATCGTATGATGTTGCCACTCATTCTCTTCATCTAGTCCTGTTAAAGGGATAGAATGAGGGACACCATTTACCCAAGCAATCAATTCAGGAGCAGAACCACCATTTTGAGCCGGCATTAAGTTTTCTGAAGCTTTAAAGCGAATATCTAGCTCCACTACAGATTTTTTATCGATAGCCGGTAACGGATAATAATAGTTTGGACTCATTGCTTCACTGCCACTTAGCATCAAATCTGAGGCGCCAAGTGTTTGTAACGTAATCATATTTCCGTTCTCTTGAATAGATGGTGAACTGGATAAGATTAATCGGTCACCATTCAATTGTTGCCTTTGTTGAACAAGAAGGAGATGATTCAGAGTTCCTTCGAAAGCATGAGAATCTTCGGCAAGTACGAACATTGCATCGATAGCTGCATCTTTATCAGTTAAACGAGCTTGCTCGAACAAAACCTCTTCTTCTGTTGGAAGAGATTCAAGATTTTTAATTAAATCCTTTACCGGACCCGTAAATGAATCAGTCTGCCCAACAAATAGATATCGTCCATTCAATGCTTTTAGTTGTTGTTCATATTGAAGAGATACGTTATCTGGATCTGTGGCATCCCCCTGCAACTGGCGGTAAAGCAGAAGTCCTGCCTCTAATGACATGGTATCAGGTAAATCTGGTAGCACGACAGTTAACTTCTGATTCGTTGTTTGTGTGAAAGGACTTGGATAATCATTTAGTGAGAGTTCAGATTGGTTCCCGATAGATACTACACTAGAAGGGCGAACAGTAAACCAACTACCAGATGTGTTACCTGTGTCGCACATCCTGCCTTCTGTAATACCCGTGAATTGAACAGTGACTTCGTGTGTGCCTTTTGTTAAGTGTTCGTTCTGTAATGGGATCTTCACATTTCCTTGTGATGACTTTTTCGTTAATGCAACAGATTTGAGGGGTTCACCGTCAATTTCGATTGTTAGAGCAGACGGGGGAATTAACAATTCAGAATGCTCCCAATCAAGAGATAAATATTTAGTCGAATCTGCTTTTTCATTTCCTAGAAGAGTATACGTATAGGTTCTAGAAGATGTTTCTCCAGGTAACACCTCATCACTTGTCGTCAATAAGCGTTCACCTGCTTCATTTGTCGAATCAATCGGTAGTGAGGAACGTAATTCAGTAGCTGCTTCAACAGAAGTTGTCGATAATAACAAGAATGTACTTAGTAAGTAAGGCATATAAGGTTTCATAAAATCCTCCTCCTCAGTCAAATCGGTCGGTTTTATACCATTTGACTTCTTGATTAAATAGCACGCGCTTCATTTCCAGGTAAAGCGAGTAAATGACAAGCACAATCCACAATTGGCTGTACGTGAAGTACATCAGAATAACGGTAAAGAAATTCTGCACATTAAATTCGGAGCGTTCGATACTGAGTGTGACGAACACTTCGGTCACAAATAGTAAAAATGCGAGAATCCATAAAATCAATGTGATATTTCCAACTTCTAAACCGATATCAACAAACAAATTAATCACAAATAGACTATTCGACAGAATCACGCCAAAGAAGAATAAAAAATAAGTGAAAAAAAAGTAAATGATATCGAAAACGATTTTCTTTCGTTTCAGCGAAAATAATTGACGCATGAATTTGAGAACAACGTATTGATTCCCGCGTGCCCAACGCGTTCGTTGTTTCCACCAAACTTTTAATGTTTGAGGTTCTTGTTCCCATGTGATTGCGGCAGGGAAGAATCGGATATGCCAACCAAGTTCATAGACCCGAATCGTGAGTTCGGTATCTTCTGCTAACGCTGCTTCATCCCAACCGCCAAGCTCTTCAATAATGGAACGACGGATGGCAAAGTTGGTTCCAGGAATTGTGGCAATATTAAACCACTTCCATCTACCTGCTTGTGCCATCCATTGAAAACAGATGGTCTCGATATTGATCAAACGAGTCAGCAATGTTTCATATGCATTGGTAACTCGGAATTTACCGACAACTGCTCCTGCATGAGGGTCATTTAATAGACCCATCACGAGATGATAGACACTATCTTTTTCGGGTGTGTTGTCTGCGTCGTATACGACGAGCACATCACCGGTAGATTGTGTCAATCCGTAATTTAAAGCAGAAGATTTGCCTTTACCCGCATAAGCAGGTGTAGTTTGTACAACATGAATAAAAGAATATTTGTCGGCGAACTGTTGGGCGATTTCTCCTGTTCGGTCAGATGAATTATCATTGATTAAAATGACTTCAAGTTTGTCATGCGGATAAGCGATACGAGCCATTGCCCGAAGCGTAGCAGCAATGACCACAGCTTCATTGTGTGCAGGTATTAAGACAGAGACTTTAGGTAGGTCTTTCATGTTTTTAGACCACTCAGAGATTGGATCACGAAACGTCATGAAGTGCCAAAACCCACCTTGCATTAAAAACATGTGGTATAGAAGCATCGTCCAAATCATGACGAGAGAGAACAGGAAGAGTACATTTGCCATGATTAACCACGCTCCTTAAATAATCGTTTTTTACGTTGCGTGCGAAGATAGAGGGTATAGATTAGAAACATCAGTACGGCAGTAAACGTGATGATCGCTAGAGCCCAAAGTGATTTTTCAAGAAACGAGTTTGGCATATGCAATTTTAACTGACTCCATATAGGGGAACGATTGTCTTGAAGAGATATCGTTCCGTTTGAGGTTTGAATTGACACATCATCTGTACGGACCCACTCATTTTGATTACGTAAATTTAACCACTGGAAGCCAGGTGTAGATTCCATCATATCTACAAGATCTGCCAAATGCTCCATGCCGATATACGGGTGATAGAATCCTCCAATCATGGATTCTCGAACAAGCATTAATTCATCGCGAGCTCGACGCATTTCGTCAACAGGTCTTGGTAAATCAGTTCTTACATACCCAATGGTTTCAGGGTACAACGTCATCCCGTGTAATAACGAAGGTTTTGATACATAGGGGGTAACCCCCATAACTTCCCAGTCGGTATTACTCCATTGAACTTGACCAAATACGTTTGAAAAATAATTTGCAGTTACCTCGTATCCTGAATGAGACATCGTATAATGCGGTGCTTCAAAACCTAAAGGATGGAGGTCTAAAGAAACCAGTTCTTGAATGGAATTTGTTAGTTTTGATTGAATGTAGGATGTTTCTCCGTCTAAAACTTCACTTAAATAGGCATTATATTCCTTCGTATTACTAAAAGCCTCTTTTGGTTTTAATAGAATATGTTCCTCATCTGAAGGTGTTAGAATAGGTTGATTGTTCTCGACATCCCAAAACTCAAATCCTTCACCTGTTTCGGAGGAGCGATATTGATGAGTATATCCATGAGAGATGACGGAAGCTCCACGATTTTCAAGACTCTTCATGACATCAAGCAATTCGGGGCGATCAGTGAAGTGAACATTTTGTCCACTATCTGGATCGACATATATCGGAATGACTGCTAATAGGACTGGGATGTTGTGATCGAGTAAATAATTCCCGACTTCTTCAAGTAATTTTGAATCCGTACTTGGATTAACATCTTCTAGACGTATATATCCGAGGTGTTCTTGTTTTACTTCTACTTCAAAAAAATCGTACAAACTATCAGCTAAGAGTAGAGAGGAACGATTTAATAGGTTATAAATACCAGAATAAAAATGTTCATTGAGTTGAATGATTGTGGGCTGTTCTTTATCTCTCTGTGCAATACGTGCATGTACAGTTGCTACTTGATTGTTTACAGAGAAAACTGTATCGGCTAACTCAAAAGTCAGATTTGTGTCAGTCCGTTCTTGATAAAATGTTGAAACACCCTGCATTCGAATTGCGTCAATTTTTTCAAATGCTTTAAGTTGATTTGCGTTAAATCCAATTCCATAAAGTGCAGCGTTTGACTCATTGATTTGTTTACGAGTAGATGATGGAATCGTCGCGGGATTTAAACCAAAGTAAAAAAGGTGACTTGTCTTTTTAAAAGAAGTTTCTGTCACTTCTGTATCTCGAAGAATGTGAATGTTTTCAGAAAAACGAGAGACCAGTGCATCAAGTTTATGAACTTCCGGAGGAACATCGTTTGAGGTAGAACTATATACAATCGTGACGTTTGGACTGTTTGCATGCGTGACATGCGGAAAACAAAGTAGCGCAAACAGAACGATTAATACTTTATAGCGCATAACTCTTCAACTCATTTCTCATTAAACCAAGGACATCATCCGGTGATTCAATCCCAGCTTCTTTTGTAACGGTATAGTGAGCAATATGATTAGTGAATGAGACCGTTTTGCCATTTGAAATGTCATAATCGCCAATCATTTTTTTAAATCGATTTAATATGATTTGCATATTTTCTTCAGAAGCATAGGGCAAAATCAGTGCAAACTCTTCTGTGGAAATTCTAAATTTTTTATCTGTAGTTCGAGTCGACTGATGCAAACGTTCGCTGAAAAATTCTAAGAAACGAGTGGACTCATCAGCTCCGTATAGTTTTCTAAATTCAGTGAAATGATCAATTTGGTAAAGGAGAACGGTAAACGATTCCCCGTGACGGTTCGTCCGATCGATTTCTAGTTGGAGTTCAAGTTCGAATCGGTCTTCATTATCTAGTCCTGTTTCATCATCGATTGCGACAAGACGTCTTATTTTTTCTTGTAGTATATGATTATTTTGACCCAATTGATTGATTCGTTCATAAATACTGCCGCTTAAAATGACAAGACCAATTAACCAAAGACCAAAATGAAAGAGCGTTGCTTCTGAAAAAAGAAAAGTTTGGTCTTCAGGTCTAAAAAACATGTTCCAAAAATATAGACTTCCGAACAAAAATAAGATGAACAGTGCAGAGAACAGTCCAGCACGGATACCTGCAAACAAACTAATAAAGACGGCCAATGCGAGTAATAGAATTCCTTCAGTCTGTACATTTCCTAAATCAGGTGTGTAGGTAAATAATATAGCGACAGCAATCAATAAAATACCGAATTGTAAACTGATGAGACTTGTTTTAAGGAATGAGGTATCCATCTAAAAGTCCTCCTTCTGCTAGTAAAGGTAATAAATTATCAAACGAATGAGTTTCTTTGTTCGATACGTCAATGTATCCACCGTAGTATTCGGATGACGAATCTGAAATCATAAACGTCTTTAAATGTTCCATAATTGTCTCAGCAAATTCCCTTTCGTCACGTTCGAGTAAATAAAAAATAGCTAATGCGTATACGGCCTGCGATTCATAGTTTACAGTAGGTTCTTTAGAGTCAAGATTGTATCGCCCGTAAACGAGACCTTGATTGAACTGTTCTTTAAAAAAATCATAAAAAACGTCAGTTTCCAGATTGAATTGTTCATATCGAATGGCAACATAAAGTTGGTCAATCATGTTGATTTCATCATCGAAGTGATACTTTTGGTCAGATATCGAATATGACTTGGCGAAAAAAGGCCCTTGCAAAGGTGCTTCTTCGAGAAGATGTTTGCTATTAAGATACAAATGATTCGAAGAAGACATATAGCGTAAAGCTGCTTCATCTAAGTAACTAAGAGTCAAGACATCCCCGGTCTCATTCGTTGTTAAATCGACATAGTCTACGGGAAGGCCGTTTTTCACTCCTTTAGTTGCGAGGGATGTTGAGATTTTTTCTGCTAACTTTGCATAGGAAGGTTCGTTAAACACTTCTGCTGCTTTTGATAATGCATGAATGATCCGTGCGTCATCAATCCAAGCGTTTACTGGGCTTGCTATGATGGCATCACTTGTTTGTTCAAGACGCCAACTGACTAAATCAGATTCATCTAGAAAATTGCGTTTAAAAATATCAATTTGATTGTCGAATTCGTCTTTGCGTTTTTGGTTTACTAAAAAAAGTAAATAAAGACCGAGAGATTCAGATAAAAATTCATGTTGTCGATTCGTGATATTTGTTCGAATGAGCCCTTTTTCGGTCAATAAATGTTTTCGAACGAATGATTCCGTTGCAAATTTACTCTCATATGACTTTAAAGGCGGATTTTCATTGGAACATCCAGTCAAAGTTAAAAATAATGCCGCTGAAAGAAAAACGAGTTGTCGCATAGATAGCCCCTTATAAAAATAAAATAGCATCATACTATAAATGTAAATTACCCATTTTATTGATAAATATATGCACCTATATGGATTAAATAGTTTAATATATGTCTTTTTTAGGTATTTGAATATTATTTTCATAAAAATATTAATGATTGATAATTATACTAGATATCGGCAACTCTTCCATCAGTTTTAAGTAATAAAAGAGAATGAGCGCATATTAGATTTTCGTTTCTTTGACAGAGTGTTTCGTACAAAGAAGATCATTACATCACGTATTCAAGTCATATCAGCGATGTATGTAAAAAGTGAGGGTTTCGTCCCTCGCTTTTTTATTTTTTTCTTCATGACTGCAACGAAAAAGAAGAATGCGGAACGGCATCATGACATGATGTTGCGAAAAAATGATAAACCCTTCTTTTCGATTGTCAAGATGAAGGGGGTAAGAAGGTACTACAGTTAACCTGCGCCTATTCACTCTGTCTATAGGGAGGAAATCGACATGAAGGAACAAACGACGATCGTGGGCGATCTCGTGGAAGTGCTCAAAAAGAGTAGATGGTTGCTGTTCGTGAGTATGGTACTCGGCGGACTCCTCGCATACTACTTGAGCACTTCATTCATTCAGCCTAAATATGAGGCGTCCACACAAGTTCTACTCGTTACGCAACAAAATGACAACCGCGTAGACAGCTCGGAAGTATTATCCTCACTTTCACTCGTCAATACGTATCGCGTCATCATGAAGAGTCCGGCCGTTCTTGAGAAGGTCAAAGAACAAGTGCCGAACGCGCCAGACCCGCTCTCGGATGCACTCACCGTAGAAAGTGAAGAGGAGTCACAAGTCATCAATGTGTTCGTTACCGCAAACGATCCGGTCGTGGCAGCGGAAACGGCGAATGTGATCAGTGAGGTGTTCGTCAATGAGATTCCGGATTTGATGAACATCGACAACGTTCGCGTCTTGTCACCTGCCGAAGTGCCGGAAGCCCCGATTTCACCGAATGTCATGATCAACACCGCACTCGGTCTATTCGTTGGTTTCTTGATTGGTGGCTTTATCGGCTTGTTGCGACACGTCTTCGATAAACGGATTCGAAATGAACAAGAGGCAGAGCGGTTACTCGATTTGCCGGTCATCGGGTCGATCCCGACGATTGAACGACGCGATTTGAAACATAAAAACGTGAAAGAACCGACACCCCAAGTGAAAGGAGACGTTTCGCATGTTCGGTCGAAAAAAGAACGCCAATCGTCTTGATTATAAAAAGCGTGACCTCGTCACCTTGTCGAATCCGAAATCTCCGATCTCAGAGCAGTATCGCACGATTCGAACCAATTTAGAGTTCACGTCCGTCGGGCATAAACTCCAGATGATCACCATCACGTCTGCTTCATCTGGGGAAGGAAAGTCGACGACCGCCGCCAATTTAGGTGTCGTCTATGCACAGCTTGGTAAAAACGTCGTCCTCATTGATTGCGACATGCGTAAGCCGACTGCACATCAAACGTTCCAGTTGTCGGCGCATGCGGGTCTATCGACTGTATTGGCAGGGCGCGTCTCGCTCGATCATGCACTGCAAAAAACCGACATTCCACGACTCACGTTGTTGGCGGCTGGTCCGATTCCACCGAATCCGACGGAATTGATCGCATCGTCGCGTATGGCCGACGTCCTTAGTGATTTACGCAATCAGTTCGATATCGTGATTGTCGATACACCACCGATGATGCATGTCGCGGATGCCCGTCTTTTGGCAAATGTATCCGATGGAACGATTCTCGTCATCGGATGTGAGAACTCCGATCGTCAACTCGTCCTGAAGGCGAAAGAACAGTTGGAACGGACTGGATCTCATCTTCTCGGGCTCGTTCTCAATAAACGTTCTTCTCGGGACACGCATACGTATTACGCGTACGAGTAAGGTGTCGTCATGAAGATTCTACACATCAATGCCATCAATGAAGTGAAGAGCACAGGACGAATGTGTAAAGAGCTCGCATTCGTCCATGCCTCTCACGGTCATCACGTTCGAATCGCCCATTCGACCGGATCGGTGACCGAGACGAGTGTGGTGATTGGACAGGCATGGGAAACGAAATGGCATGCCTTCCATTCTCGGGTAACCGGGCGCCAAGGCTATACGTCGAAGCGGTCGACCGCCGAGCTGGTCACCTTTCTAGACAGCTTTCAACCGGACGTAGTTCATCTTCATAATCTGCACGCCAATTATCTTCATCTCCAGATCTTGTTTGATTATTTGGCGATGCACGATATCGCAACCGTTGTGACGCTACATGATTGTTGGCCATTCACCGGGAAATGTACGCATTACACCTCGGTCGGTTGCGATCGGTGGAAGGACGGATGTGGGCAATGTCCACTTCTGAAAGACGACATTCCGAGTTGGTTTGTCGATCGGACCGAAGACATGTTGGCGGACAAACGGAAATGGTTCGAAGCCATTCCGCGCTTGGCGGTGATTGGTGTATCGGATTGGATCACGATGGAAGCTCATTTTTCAATCCTTCAACACGCGACAATCATTCGCCGTATCCATAACTGGGTCGACTTAAAAACCTTTACACCAAAAGATGCGGTCTCTCTACGGGCGAAACTCGGATTGACGGGCGAAACGATTTTATTAGGTGTCGCCAGTCATTGGAGTGACGCGAAGGGACTGACGGCGTTTCTAGAGTTGGCCAAAGCGAGACCGACCGACCAAATCGTGTTGGTCGGTCATATGCCGACACAACAAAAGCTTCCGGCGAACGTGCTCCACATTCAGGAGACACATGATTCGCAGGAGTTGGCTTCCTATTATGCCGCGGCAGATGTCCTGTTGAACCTGTCGGAAGAAGAATCGTTCGGCAATGTGACGGCGGAGGCACTCGCATGCGGCACACCAGTCCTTGTACTCGATTCGACAGCGAGTCCAGAACTCGTAACCGAACGAACGGGTGTCGTCGTCGCGTCGCGATCTGTTCCTGACCTAATGGATGGGCTCGAACGTCTACGACATGCCTCGATCTCACGAATCGCCTGTGCCAACGAGGCACGTCAACGGTTCGACCTATACGAACGAGCGGAGGATTATCTCCGTGTGTACGAGGAACTGCAAACGGAGAAAGTGAGGAACGTCTTATGACACCACTCGTATCTATTATCATCCCGGTCTATAACGGGAGTGATTATTTACGGACATGTATCAACAGCGCTTTGGCGCAGACCCATCCGGCGATTGAAGTCATCGTCGTCAACGACGGCTCGACCGACGATGGAAAGACCGCGGCCATCGCGACAAGTTATGGAGACCAGATTCGTTACGTAGAAAAGGAAAACGGTGGTGTCTCGAGTGCGTTGAATCGTGGAATCGAAGAGATGAGAGGCGAATTCTTTTCCTGGCTTAGCCACGACGACGTATACGCACCGACAAAAATCGAACGACAGCTCGACGTGATGCGTCAACAAAAGCTCCCGATGAATCAGACGATTCTCGTCACAGGCACATCATTCATTGACGAGAACGGGGATCCGATTCGGCGGGTGCAACGGAAAGTGGCGGGCTTTTATTCAAGTCAGGACATGTTTCGTCATCTGCTTTTATCCTCGACCTTGAACGGATGCGCCCTCTTGATTCCACGACAAGCGTTCGACCATCGCCGATTTTCGTTAGAGGACCGATTCATTCAAGACTGGATCTGTTGGGTCGAACTGGCACTCGACGGATACGATTTTTATGTGATGCGCGAGCCACTCGTCTATTCTCGGATTCACGGTGAACAGCAGACGAAAAAAATTGCGCATCGGGCCACGAAGGAATCAAATCGTTATTTGGAACGCTTGCTGCAGGACGTCGAAGTCCGCGAGAACGGAGAGGAACTGACATCCATCATTTTGAAGCATACGTTTAAAGAAAACGCGACGGACGTTCGAGAACGCTACTTAGCGACCCGTGACGTGACTCGTTACTTTGGGCCGATGGAATATCGTTGGCTCCGCTGGCACGGGATCTTGTTTTCAAACTTGCTGTCACTTTATCGAGGGATGACGAACCTGATCTATCGGTAGGGAGGAGGGATGGAGATGACAATCTATTTAATCAATATCGCGATGTTGGTCGGTTGGGCACTGCTCTTGATGCGTCATGACATTCCAAGTCGACGCGGTTGGTTCGTCTCATTTGCCACGATTCAATGGATTGTCTTGTCCGGTCTTCGAGATATCTCGGTCGGAGACGATACAGCCCAATATAAGGCGCTCTTCCTTCAATCTCAAGCCCTACCGCTTCATGCGTTCACGGATCGTTTCTTTCAAATTCTATTCACGGAAAGTGAGGATCCGGGATATTACTTGTTCCAGCGTCTTTTGCAATACGTGGTCACGGACTATCAAGTGTATCTCGTGATCGTAGCGATGATCTTCATGATTCCGCTCGGATATTTCATTTATGAATATTCAAGCGAGGCACTCATCAGCTTTCTTCTCTTCTCGGTCTTGTTTTACGAATTTTTCGCTGTCACGGGGCTGCGTCAAACAATGGCGACGGCACTCGTCGTACTCGTCGGTTATCACTTCGTCCGTGCCCGTAAACTCGGGTGGTTCCTCCTTATCGTATTTGTAGCCATGACGATTCATAAGTCGGCACTGATTTTCCTTCCGTTCTACTTTTTGGCCAATAAGCAGCTGACCAAGGCGTATTTGATGACGATGTTTGGGGTCATCATCGGTCTGTTCCTGTTTCGGAACACCTTCTTTGACATACTGGTCCAACTATCCGGTTACGACACGTACAGTGCGTTAGACGGTGCCGGTGCCGTCAACTTCAGTATCATGCTGATCACGGTCCTCGTCGTTGCGCTATGGCGACGAGACGTCATCTTACAGCATAATCCAGCCGCCATTCACTTCTTTAATGCCTTGTTACTCGCCGCCTGTCTCTTGCCGCTGACATTCATCAATCCGTCGATGATGCGGCTTGTTCAATATTTTTCGCTCTTCCTGTTGCTCATGATTCCAGAGATTGTCGTCACGTTCGAGCGACGAGAACGACTCGTCGTCTATTATTCGGCCGTCATGATTCTCGGTCTGTTATTCATTCAAGATGCTCCGGTGTATTCGTTCTTCTGGTAAATCGAGGAGGTGAGAGAGATGTCAACACGTATGACAGTGGATGAGGCGAGCAGTAACCGGAAAATCAAAATTGGGGCGATGATGTCGTACACGCAAATCTTTTTCGGGATTTTATCCGGCCTCATCTATACACCATGGATGATTCACGAAATCGGACAGGCGAGTTACGGGTTGTACATGTTGACGACCTCGTTGATTAGTATGTTCGCGATGGACTTTGGCCTTGATGCGGCCGTCTCACGATTTATGAGCAAATATATGGCCGAAGGAGATCATGAACGAGCGGGTCGCTTCTTAGGGATCGCCTACAAACTATTCATCGCCATCTCGATTGTGCTGTTCTTCATCCTCACGATCGTATACTTCTTTCTCGACTCCATTTACGCCAGTTTGACAGCGAACGAGCTCGAACAGTTGAAAGTCCTCTACGTCGTAGCGGGACTGTTCATCGTCGTCTCGTTCCCGACGAAACCGTTCTCCGGTATTCTCGTATCCCACGAACAATTTCTTTTCTCGAGTGCGCTGCATCTTGCTGAAAAGGTCGGGATGGTCGCTTTGATGGTCACGGCCTTGCTTCTCGGCTACGGACTCTATGCACTCGTCATCGTCAATGCGCTCGTCGGCACGATCGTCCTTCTCGTCGAATATCTCTTTATCCGGCGAAAGACATTTGTCCGCGCCAACTTCCGAAATCGGGAGAAGGGGATGTATCAGGACATCTTCAGTTTCACCTCTTGGAGTACGGTCACGCTGGTGGCACAGCGGTTCGTCCTCAATATCACGCCGAGTCTTCTTGGGATATTAGCGGGAAGTGCTTCGATTGCGCTCTTCTCGGTCGGGATGGTGATTGAAGGGTACGTCTGGACCATCGCCTCGGCGCTCGGCTTTTTGTTCCTACCAAAGGTGAGCCGGATGCTCTCAAGGAACGATCGAGAGGCAATCGGACAGCTGTTCGTTCGCATCGGTCGGATTCAACTGTACATCGTCGGATTGATTCTTACGACATTCTTCGTCCTCGGCCGAGAATTCATGCACCTATGGGTCGGTGACGCATTTAAAGATTCCTACGTCATCGCACTGTTGCTCGTCGCCCCGAGTCTCATCACGTTGACGCAAGACATCGGCAACACGACATTGATCGCCGAAAATAAAGTGGAATATCGGGCGTTCGCCTCGTTGATTGTCGCCGTCATCAGCATGACGTTATCGCCGCTGTTGATTCCGCATTTTGGACCAATCGGCGCAGCGGTCGCCATCTGTATCGGAAACATCGTCGGACTAGTTCTATATATGAATGTCATCTATCACCGGGTCCTCGGCCTTGATATCCTCAACTTCTTCCGGATGTGTCACTTGAAGCTGTTGCCCGGCCTACTCCTGTATACGCTCATTGGATGGGGCATCCAGTTCTTCTTCCCGTCATCGAACTGGTTCGGTTTCGGTGTGAAAGGAATTGTTCTAGTCGGTATATACGGGCTCCTCATGTGGGGTCTCGCGTTTGATGAGACGGAGAAATCGATGTTCCGTCAAGTGTTCGCTCAATTGAAACTACGCATCCTATCTACTCACCATACGTCCTAGGAGGGAACAACATGAAACGACTCAAAGTGATGACGATTGTCGGTACACGGCCGGAAATCATTCGATTGTCCGCGGTGATGGCTCGTCTCGAAGTTTCTGAAGCCATCGACCATGTCCTCGTTCACACGGGACAAAACTATGACTATGAACTGAATGAAATTTTCTTCGAGGACTTCGGGCTGCGTACCCCAGACTACATTTTAGATGCATCCGCAGACGGTCCCATGGCAACGATCGGGAACATCCTTATCGCAATCGATCCGGTTTTAACGGCAGAACGGCCGGACGCCGTCTTATTGCTCGGGGACACGAACAGTTGTCTCGCCGCCATCGCTGCGAAACGTCACCGAATCCCGATCTTTCATATGGAAGCAGGGAATCGTTGTTTCGACGAACGGGTCCCGGAAGAGACGAATCGGCGCATCGTCGACCACATCGCCGACATCAACCTCACCTATAGCGACATCGCCCGCGAATATTTACTTCGAGAAGGGTTGCCGGCAGACCGCATCATCAAGACGGGGAGCCCGATGTATGAGGTACTCCATCGACAACGGGACAAGATTGAACGGTCGGATGTCCTAGAGCGGCTAGACCTTGAACGAGGCAACTATTTCGTCGTCTCGGCCCATCGAGATGAAAATATAAGCGATGACGAGAACTTCTTTGACTTGGTCGATACGCTAAATGCGGTGGCGACTACGTATCAACTGCCACTCATCGTCAGCACGCACCCTCGAACGGCCAAACGTATCCGTGAGAGTGGCGTGACGCTCCATCCGAATATCCGGACCCTTAAACCACTCGGATTCAGTGACTACGTGCACTTACAACTACATGCGAAGGCTGTGCTTTCGGACAGCGGCACGATCAGTGAAGAAAGTTCGATTCTCGGCATCAAAGGATTGAATATCCGACAGGCGCACGAACGTCCGGAGGCGATGGAAGAAGGGACGGCGATGATGGTCGGGTTAAAACGGGATCGCGTGCTACAAGCGCTCCAAATTGTAGAGGAGACGGAAGGACCGATGCGACTCGTGAACGATTACGCGATGCCAAACGTGTCGGATAAAGTGCTACGCATCCTGTTGTCCTACACCGATTACGTCATGCGGGAAGTATGGAAACAGAGCGGACTGTCGACTGAGAAGAAAGAGGTGTGAGCCATGCGATATCCGACGTTCAAACGGATTTTTGACGGGACACTCAGCGGATTGGCACTGCTCCTGCTCGCACCGTTCCTACTCATCATTGGCCTTCTAATCAAACTTGATTCGACCGGACCGGTGTTCTTTAAACAAGAACGGATCGGTCAAAACGAATCGCGATTTTGGATGTATAAATTCCGTACGATGCATCAGGACACACCGAACGATGTGCCGACACATTTATTCAACGACTCGACGAAGCATATCACCCGGGTCGGTGCATTTCTTCGAAAGACAAGCCTCGATGAGTTACCGCAATTGGTGAACATCTTGAAAGGGGAGATGTCGATTGTCGGTCCGAGACCCGCACTATGGAATCAAGAGGATTTGATCGCGGCGCGACGGCAGGAAGGGGCGACGGCGGCTATACCTGGATTGACGGGTTGGGCACAAGTGAAAGGACGCGATGAGCTCCCAATCGATGTGAAGGCGAGACTCGACGGAGAGTATGTGCAACATATGGGATTTTGGTTCGATCTGCGCTGTATCGGATTGACGATTCGAAACGTCATCCTCCGTGAAGGCATCGTCGAGGGGGCCCATCCACCGACTCCGACGCCTGAAGAAAAAAAGATGATGCATGTTGCGAAAAAATGATAACCGTTTCCATTAACTTACCAATTCAAGTGATGCGTTACGGGTAAATGATGACATACCACACTCCATACACCTAGGAATTGACAGCATAGAAAGGAGCCTTCTTATGTTTTCGAATAAAACGTTGCTCATCACAGGTGGTACCGGATCGTTCGGGAATGCCGTGATGGAGCGCTTCCTCGATACGGATATCAAAGAGATCCGCATCTTCTCACGCGATGAGAAAAAACAAGAGGACATCCGCAATCGCTATCATCATGACAAGTTAAAATTTTATATCGGAGATGTGCGAGACCCAAATAGTGTCAAGAACGCCATGTATGGTGTGGACTATGTCTTTCACGCGGCGGCCTTGAAACAAGTTCCGTCCTGCGAATTCTTTCCCATCGAGGCGGTGAAGACAAATATTTTAGGAACAGAGAACGTCCTGAATGCCGCGGTCGAAGCGGGTGTCGAAAAGGTCATCTGTCTATCGACGGATAAAGCGGCCTATCCCATCAATGCGATGGGGATCTCCAAAGCGATGATGGAAAAAGTATTCGTCGCCAAAGCCCGTGCGGTCGGACCGGACCGGACGCTCATCTGTGGGACACGTTACGGGAACGTGATGGCATCTCGTGGGTCGGTCATTCCCTTATTCGTCGAACAGATTAAAAAAGGGGAGCCGCTCACCGTGACCGATCCACTCATGACCCGCTTCTTGATGAGTCTTGCCGATGCGGTCGAACTCGTCGTCTTCGCGTTTCATCACGCGCACGCAGGGGATATCATGGTTCAAAAATCACCCGCATCGACCATCGGCGTACTCGCTGAGGCGTTGAAGCAGTTGTTCGGGGTCGACCTTCCCATCAAGGTCATCGGGACCCGGCACGGCGAAAAGGCGTTTGAAACGTTGATGACGCGAGAAGAGAAAGTCGTCTCTGAAGATATGGGTGGTTTTTTCCGTGTTCCGGCCGATAACCGTGACTTGAACTATGAGAAGTACTTCAGCGAAGGGAGTCAGGAACTGACCGCGCAAGGGGAGTACAATTCGAACAACACACGACAGCTTGGCGTGGATGAAGTGAAAGAGTTGTTGTTGACGTTACCGTATATCCAAGAAGAACTCTCACACTGGACCGTTCCCACCTCGGTCAAACGAATCGGGTGATGACGATGTCCAAACAACGTCTAGTGTTTCTGTCGAATATCGCCGCACCGTATCAAGTCAAATTTTGTGACACTCTTCAGTCCCATTTCGATACCGAATTTTGGTTTTATGAACGGTTGACCGACCGACGCCCGGATTGGTGGAAAGTGCCGCTCGGAAAGAGGTGTCGCGTGTTGCGACACTCGTTCTACTCGAGGCGAACGAACTATCTCTCGCTTGACGTCTTCATCCAGCTGATCCGGTTTCGACCACATGTGATCTTGCTGGCGGGATTCACTCCCTTTCATGCACTGCTATTACACATCCTCCACGTATTCGGAGTCAAAGTCGTCATGATGAGTGAACCGATTCGAAACGTCACCAGTGAGGATTGTGGAGAATCCAAACTGTTATCAAAAGCAGATGTACCACGTAAGACGATGTGGATTTATCGATTGTTCAAACGAGCGGATTTGTTGTTCGGGATGGGGGACGTCGCGCGCACGCAGTTCATTGAAGAGTTCGGTTTTTCGGCGCAACAAGTCGTCAGTGTCCCGTACCCCATCGATATCGAAGCGCATATGCAACATCCGCTGCGTCGCAAAAAACGGCGAAACGATCCGATTCGCATCCTGTTTGCCAACCGTCTGATTGAACGGTATCAACCGCTCGTGGCGCTCGAAGCGTATCATCAGCTGAAACAAGAGTATCCGCTACTTACGTTAGCGATGAATCAAGAAGGACATTTGGCAGAGGCGTGCCGGCGTTATATCGAAGATGAGGGCGTACAACAGGTCACTTTCCTCGACGATATTCAATCTTGGGATGACTTACATCGTGTCTATCGCGACTCGGATATTTTAGTCCTACCGGCCACGTATTCGAACGGAAATCTGACCATCATCGAAGCATGCGCCTCAGGGATGGGGATTGTCGTGAGTCATGAGGTCGATAACGTCGCGCGACATCTTCATGAAGGTGTCAATTGTTACAAATGTGAACCGACGGCGGCTTCACTTGCGACACAGATCAGACAGTACGTGGATCGCCCTGAACGCTTGACCGAACATGGACGACGTTCAAAGCAGTTGGTATCGCACCGTTTAAACGAAAGTACTGCGAACGTATACGCAGGATGGATTCTACCACTCAAGCGCAAAGGAGATCATCACCATGCTCAAGCTCATGTTACTCGGGGGAGCGATGCATCAAGTTCCCGTCATTCAGAAGGCTAAAGAACAAGGGATTTTCACAATCCTCTGTGATTACTTACCAGACAACCCGGGGCGCCAAGTGGCCGACCGATATTACTGCATCAGCTCACTCGATCGGGAGAGCGTGCTCGACATAGCAAGGCAAGAACAAATCGACGGCATACTGGCCTATGCATCGGATCCTGCCGCCCGTACCGCCGCCTATGTCGGCGAAGCACTTGGACTCAAGAGCAATCCTCTCCAAGCAGTGGAGACGTTGACGAATAAGGCAAGATTTCGCACGTTCTTACGTGACCACGGATTCGCGGTTCCAAAAGCATATGCGTTTACAGACTTCGAGTCGGCAATGCGCACGATGCAATTCGTCGAAGGGGAATTCGTCATCAAACCAGCTGACGCATCGGGCAGTAAAGGAATCAGCAAATGGTGCTCTAACGACGGGGTCGATCGACTTCGCGAGCAAGTGTCTGCCGCACTCGAGGTATCGTTTGGTGATGAGGTCGTCGTCGAAGAGTTTATCCGACGGGACGGTTATCAAGTCGCAGGAGATGGGTTTATCGTCAAGGGACAACTCGTCTTCCGCTGCTTCGGAAACAGTCATTTCAATGAACGAGGCGTGAATCCATTCGCCCCGATCAGTGCGAGTTTTCCGAGTCAACATCCTCCACATGTGCTCGACCGGGTACATGAGACGTTGCAGCGGATGATCACCGAGGTCGGCCTCCAAAACGGACCGCTCAATTTTGACATCTTCGTCAAAGGAGAGGACGTCTATTTGATGGATATCGGTCCTCGGAATGGTGGGAACTATATCCCGCAAATCATTGAACAGGCGACGGGGGTCGACTTGGTCAAAGCCACAATCGACGTCGCCTTAGGTCAACCCGTATCAATCGACATGAAACTGGTCACGGTGCCATCGGCTTACTTCATTTTAGGGAGTCAGCAAGAGGGGCGCTTCATGGGAATCAGTTTTATGAACGATGACTATGCGATCATGCATTCGAATTTGTGCTATGCGATCGGCGCGCAAGTCCCTCGTTTCGATGGAGCGAATCGAGCGCTCGGTAGCTTGATTCTTCGTTTCAAGGATGTCGAGGCGATGATGCGACTGTTGAATGAGCCGGAACAGTGGATGACCCTTCATATCACGTCGAACGATGTAAAGGAGGAAGAATCATGGAAATCGTCGTCACCGGTGCGAACGGCTTTTTAGGAAGACATGTCGTTCACGCGTTAGACCGAAACGGACATCTAGTCCTCCCGATCACCCGCTCGACCTCGGCTGTCGAACGAAGTGAGTATTTACGTCGTGCCGACGTCGTCTTTCATTTGGCCGGTGTGAATCGGCCGGACCACCCCGACGAGTTCACGGTCGGAAACGTCGACTTGACCGAGGCCATCGCGACCGAACTGCTTTCCTTTAATCCGGTCCCGATTCTCTTCGCCTCGTCGACACAAGCGACGCAAGATCATCCTTACGGTCGAAGTAAACGAGCGGCGGAAGAAATCTTACAATCCTACGGACAACAGTCCGGGAAAGCCGTTCACCTCTTCCGCCTCCCGAACCTGTTCGGGAAATGGGGACGTCCTTTTTATAACAGTGCCGTCACGACATTTTGCTACCAGATCGCACGAGGCGAGACAGTCACGGTGACGAATCCGGAACACGTGTTGACGCTTGCACACATCGATGACGTCGTCGCATCCTTCATGCAGACCTTACAACAAGACCTCGGTCTCTATCCGACGGTCCCGACCTACAACATCAACTTGTTTGATGTGGCGCGAATGATCGAGTCATTCGAGGCCGTCCGTCTAGCAAGAGGAATTCCTGATTTGTCAGATCCGTTCACGAAAAAACTATATAGCACGTACTTGAGTTATTTGCCGAAAGAGCGGATGACGTCATCTCTCACGATGCATCAAGACGCGCGCGGCTCCTTCACCGAACTGTTCAAAACGCCTGATCGCGGTCAAGTATCGGTCAATGTGGCAAAACCGGGAATCACAAAAGGGGAGCATTGGCATGAGTCAAAACATGAACAATTCATCGTTGTGAGCGGGGAAGGGGTGATTCGCCTTCGACACATGGACGAGGACCAGATCATCTCGTTTTACGTCAGTGAAGAACAGTTCGAGGTCATCGACATTCCACCGGGTTACGTCCACCATATCGAAAACACGGGGACAAAAGATTTAGTGACCGTGATGTGGGTGAATGAACCGTTTGATGCCCATCATCCTGACACGTATCGAGCGACCGTCACACAAGATGCAGAAGTTTCGTAAAGGAGGATGTCATCATGGTCATGGTGAGTATCAACTGTATCACGTACAATCACGAAGCATATATCGCGGACACGATTGAAGGATTTTTAAAGCAGGAGACAGACTTCGAAGTGGAGATTCTCATTCATGACGATGCGTCAACCGATCGAACGGCGGACATCATCCGAGAGTATGAAGCGAAATATCCTGACAAGTTTAATGTCATCTATCAAACAGAAAATAAATATTCAACGGGAGTCTTCATCAGTCGGTTGAACGAAGAACGGGCGAAGGGCAAATACATCGCCCTGTGTGACGGGGACGATTACTGGACCGACCCCCATAAGTTACAAAAGCAAGTGGATTATATGGAGGCCCATCCGGACTGTACACTCTGTTTCCATGACGCATACGTCGAAACGGAAGGGCAGCTCCATACCGACTGGCGCGTCATTCCATGGATGCCAGAAAATCGAAAACTCGCTTCGTCTGTCGCCCGCACCTATGATGCTGGCGAGCTACAATTGCTCGGATTTATTCCGACGATGTCGATGATGTATAAAAACGGCTTCCTTGTGGAGGCACCAGAATGGATCAAAGAGACACCGGCGACGGACGCATCGGTCAAATTGTACATGGCGAGTCAAGGATATGCCTACTATATGCCGGAAGTGATGAGTGTGTATCGATACGGGGTAATCGGCTCCGCCACGACGATTTGGAATGAAGGGAATCTTGAGCGCGATGTGAAGCGACATGAAGACTTTATTCGTTTCCTTGACTTATTCGATGCCTATACGGACGGAAAGTACCATCATGATTTAGAATTATCCCGAATCTCGTTCGAGGTTGGATTGCATCGGTTGAAACAGGATTATGCCACGTTACGGTCTCCTCGCTATGAGCGTTATTTGGAACGCTTTGTCGGAATGGAGCGAATTCGACCATATTTAATGGTTAAACAACCGCAGATGACGGAATGGTTGATTAAGCTGCGTAGTCGGAAGTTCGCTTAATCAAAGAAAAGGGGCGATCTCACTATGAATGGTTCACACACCGAAACCGGGACTTCGGTTCCGGTCACAAGGCCGAGCATGCCTGAATTCGATGCATACGTCGACATGATTCGCCCGCTTTGGGAATCCCGTCACTTAAGCAATCGCGGCGAACATGTACGTGCCCTTGAAGAAGAACTGCAACAGCGTCTCCACGTCCCGCACGTCTCTCTTTTGACGAACGGACATTTAGCGCTCGAGACGGCGATTGACGTACTCGGGTTGAAAGGTGAGGTCATCACGACCCCGTTCACATTCGCCTCGACGACCCACGCGCTGATTCGAAAACAGATTACGCCGGTCTTTTGTGACATCAATCCGGTCGACTATACGATTGACGTCAACAAGATTGAGGCGTTGATCACGGAACGGACGACGGCAATCCTGCCCGTTCATGTTTACGGAAACGTATGTGACGTGGATGCGATTGAGCAACTTGCCAAACGATATGGACTTCGGGTGTTATATGACGGAGCGCACGCATTCGGTGTCCGTCACAAAGGACGTGACGTCGCGACGTTCGGAGACCTCACGATGTTCAGCTTTCATGCGACGAAGGTCTTTCATACGATTGAAGGAGGGGCGCTAACGTTTCGGGAGGAACGTTACGTCGAGACCATCCATCAAGCGGTCAACTTTGGAATCACAGGTCCAGAAACGGTTGAATCGGTCGGAGGAAACGCCAAGATGAATGAGTTTCAAGCAGCGATGGGACGGTGCAACCTTCCGCGAATCGATTCAGATATTGAAAAACGAAAACGCTTAGTTGAACGGTATGATGAACGATTGGGGGAGGCGTCGTTTTTACGATTGAACCTTCGGAACGAGCAAACCGACTCCAATTACGCGTATTATCCGATTCTTGTCACACCGGGTAAAGAGGCACGTGATGGATTGATGGCATACTTAGCCCAACATGGCATCCTCGCACGAAAGTATTTTTATCCACTCGTCACCGACTTTGCCTGTTATGCATTTGATGTATCCGTACCAAACGCAACATATGTCTCGGATCGAGTAATCACGTTACCGCTTTATCCCGACATGACACGAGAGATGGTCGACCGCATTTGTGACGTAATCCTTGAAGGAGGGAACGAACGATGAAAGGAATCATTCTAGCGGGTGGGAACGGCACACGTCTCTACCCGATGACGAAGGCAGTCTCGAAACAACTGTTACCAATTTACGACAAGCCCCTCATCTATTATCCGATGTCAGTCTTGATGCTTGCCGGGATCAAAGAAGTTCTGCTCATCTCGACCCCGAAAGATATCGGGGGCTACGAGCGACTGTTCGGTGACGGACACCAACTCGGCATTTCTATCACCTATCAGGTACAACAACGGCCGGTCGGTCTCGCCGACGCCTTCATTCTCGGAGAATCGTTCATCGGGGATGACTCGGTTTGCCTCATTCTCGGAGATAACGTCTTCTACGGACCGAACTTGACGCAATTCTTGCAAGACGCGAAAGAGCGGAAGTCGGGGGCGACGGTATTTGGATATCCAGTCAAAGATCCTCGCGCCTTCGGGGTCGTCGAGTTTGATGCCGACCACCGTGTATTATCGATTGAAGAAAAACCGGCAGTCCCGAAATCAAACTATGCGGTACCGGGACTTTATTTCTACGACAACCAAGTCGTCAAGTTCGCCAAACAAGTCAAACCGTCTCCGCGTGGAGAACTTGAAATCACATCCATCAACCAAATGTATTTGGAACGGGGCGAGTTGAACGTCGTCCTCTTCGGTCGGGGAATGGCTTGGCTCGATACGGGAACGCCGGAAGGGATGATCAAGGCCTCGATTTTCGTTCAAACCGTTCAAGAACGTCAAGGTTATTACATCGCTTGTCTAGAAGAGATCGCGTGGCGTCGTGGATTCATCACACGTGAACAGTTGGCCGATATCGGTCAGACGCTGAAGATGACAGACTATGGCCAATATTTGATTTCACTACTAGAGGAAGGAGAACAGACCCATGCATACAATCCTAGTGACTGGCGGAGCCGGGTTCATCGGATCAAATTTCATAAAACACTTGCGGGAAAAACATCCGACGTCGCGAATTCTTAATGTCGATGCTTTGACCTATGCCGGTAATTTAGAGAACGTCAAAGCGTTCGAGAATGACCCGCTCTATGTGTTTCGTAAAGTGGATATCCGAGACCGTCCGGCGATCGATGAACTGTTCTCGCTCTTTGAGATTGACGAAGTCGTGCATTTCGCAGCGGAATCGCATGTCGACCGAAGCATTCTCGAACCTGAGTTGTTCTTATCGACAAATATTCTCGGGACACAAGTCTTGCTTGATGTGGCAAAACGTCATTGGAAACGATACCCGGACGACAAGTATAGCCGGGAATACCGAGCTGATGTCTGTTTCGTCCATGTGTCGACGGATGAAGTGTACGGATCACTCGGAGAGACGGGTTACTTCACGGAAGACACTCCGCTCGCACCGAACAGTCCGTATTCGGCCTCAAAAGCAGGGTCAGACCTACTCGTCCGCTCCTATCATGAGACGTACGGGTTACCGATTAAAATGACCCGTTGCAGCAACAATTATGGTCCATATCAATTCCCAGAAAAGTTGATTCCCCTCATGGTTCATCACTGCATGACCGGTAAGCCGCTTCCGGTATATGGGGACGGGGGACACATCCGGGATTGGTTACACGTTCAAGATCATTGTGAGGCCATCGATCTCGTTCGCCAAAACGGGCGAGTCGGAGAAGTGTACAATATTGGTGGGCACAACGAGAAGACGAACCTCGAGCTCGTTCGAACGATATTACAGGCGTTTGACTTACCCGAAGACCGGATTCAATTTGTAGCCGATCGGCCAGGACACGACCGGCGCTATGCGATTGATGCGACAAAAATGAAAGAGGAACTAGGATGGACGCCGCGTTATCGTTTCGAACAAGGCATCGAAGAAACGATTGAATGGTATCGCAATCATCCGGAGTGGGTCGAGGACATCGTGTCTGGAGCATATCGTTCCTATTATGAGAAGATGTATTCATCGATTTGAATCAATGAGGAAATGCATTCAAGATGAGTGCAATGTTGAGGATTGATAAAGGGCAGAACGTGACACGATGAAAACGACTGAGAAGCGCGTAACAGCGCTTCTTTTTTCATTAGGCAGGAGCTTTACACCTTGTGTAGAATAGTACAAAAAGAAAAAGCGCCTGACCGAGGTCAAACACTTTTCTTTAGCTCTCGTTTGCGGTCGCGCTGTACTTTCCAACTCACAGCAGCAATCACGAGTAAAATGGGTGCGAACACCCACGGTCTTGCCTCTAGAATCGAAACCAACTCGAAGATGGAGAGCCAGCCGCTCACCATGATCAAAACGAGTAGAAACGTTTTCAGTCCCCCCCGGACTGGAAGCCAAAAATAAACGAACAATGTAACCAAGAAGAAAGCGATTAAGCCCATGCGGTTTGTCCTTTCACCCATCATTTTGACTCATTATAGCAAAGAACATCAAGAGAGTGTTAGAAGCTTCACTTCTTGAGCGTGTTTCGGTACGCTTATATAAGATGATTGAAGGAGGAACTGATGTGAAATTTGGAATAGTTGGTTTAGGATACGTTGGATTGGCTACACTTTGTGGGTTGGCAAAAGCCGGTCATCACGTGGTTGGGGTAGAAGCGGACGAAGAGAAGTTACGTCTTCTCAAGAGTGGGCACCCGCCATTCCATGAACCAGGCATGGCGGAAGTGTTACAAGAACACGCCGATCAAATCACATTGACGAGCCGAATCGCGGATACGGAACACGTCGACTATTTGGTTCTTGCAGTCGGGACACCGAGTAAGCCGGATGGAAGCTGTGACTTATCCTATATCGAAGCGGTCCTCACAGAGCTAAATACGAAACATAAAATCGTGATCCGTAGCTCGGTTCCACCTGGCACAACGGATTTATTAAATTTGATGTACCCTTCTCATACGTTCGCGATCGTACCTGAATTCTTACAAGAAGGACGTGCGCTCGCAGATGTCATGAAGCCACATCGGGTCGTCATCGGGTGTGAAAATTTAGAAGTCGCAGAAGAGTTGGCAGGCATCTATGGACGCCTCGGTGTTCCGCTCATCTGTACGACCCCGATTAACGCAGAACTGATCAAATACGCCTCGAACGCCTTTTTGGCCACGAAAATCAGCTTCATGAACGACTTGTCGCGTCTGGCCGATCAAGCAGGTGCGGACATTTCAACGATTGCGGACGGGATGGGACTTGACCCACGCATCGGACGTTCATTTTTGAACGCAGGAATCGGGTATGGCGGTTCGTGTTTCCCGAAAGACATGAACGCACTCCTTCACGTCGCAAGTGAGAACGAGATCGACCTACGTGTCATCCGGGCTGCGGCAAAAGTGAATGAGTCGCAAATCGAGTACGTGCTCTCGAAATTGAACGTCGCGCCAAATATGCGCGTTGCCATTCTTGGTTTGGCATTCAAACCGGGAACGGACGATATGCGGGATGCCCCATCGATCTTACTTGCCCACCATATGGTGGCCCGTGACGTGGACGTGATCGGGTATGACCCGGTTGCCACATGGGACTATCCACAAGCGACGACGGTCGAAGAGGCGCTGGAGGGAGCCGATTATGCCATTCTCGTCACGGAATGGGATGAAATCGTGAATTTGGCACCGGATGCCTTCAATGGCATGTGCCAGCGCCGGTTGATTGATGCACGGAACGCATGGAAGTTCGCCCGTGACCCAGGCGATGTGTCGTACGAAGGAATCGGACGGATGCAACGTCCGTCGAACACACCGACTTCAAACTAAACCTGTTCAGGACCGCGCATATAGGCGGTCCTGTTTTTGCGAGATGTGAATCTTTTATGGGAGTCATGACGTAAAGAAAGGAGAGGAGGCGAGGCATATGTGGATTCTCATGTTAGTGGCCATCATCATTGCCGCATTAGGTTTCGCAGTAGACCGGCTCGGGTGGTACCACTTGATTTCCGGTTACAATACGATGTCGAAGGAGAGACAGGAACGGGTCGACATCAAGAAAGTGGCACGACTGATTGCTTGGATGTGCTACGGCATTGGTGCGATCTTTCTCATCATCGCGTTCATCGATTTGTCTGGTTGGGACGTCCCGCTCGAACCGTTCTTTCTCGTCCTGATGGTCTTCATTGTCGGGATGCTATGGCGGATGCAACGCTATGACGGCAATATTTATGATGAAGGGGGACGTTTGAGACCGGACGGCAAAAAGCGACTCATTCCCATCATCATCGTGTCCGTCGTCTTGCTCGTCGGTGTGCCGGCCCTCTTGTTTTGGTTCAGTCAACCGACGGAGGTGACCGTGACGGATGAGGCGATCGTGATCGAAGGCAGTTATGGTCGAGAGGTCCCGTTTGATGAGGTGGACAATGTGACATGGACGACGTTGCCGGAGATCGCGCGTCGGACGAACGGAGCAGACACGGGAACCCGTCTGACGGGTCATTTTCGGACGGAGGCAGGGGAGGATGTCCTTCTCTTTATCGATCGTGATGTCGAAGGGGTCATTCGACTCGACTGGTCAGAGGAACCGATTTATCTCAATCAGTCTTCGGTCGAAGAGACGAGGCAGTTATATGAAACCATTCGTTCACGCTGAAAAAGGGACACTCAACGCGAGTGTCCCTTTGTGTTGACCCATGATTCGAATGCAGCCGCGTCTAGAGCGGGGGAGAAGTAGAAGCCTTGCCCGAGCTCGACCCCTTCACGAAGCATCCGTGACAAGTCGTTCTCGGTCTCGATGCCTTCGGCGAGAGCGGTCAGCTGTTGCTCGTTCGCAAAGCGGGAGACGGCACGTAAGAAGGACGTACTTTCTTTCGCCTTCCCACTCACGTACATCCGGTCAATCTTCACTTCTTGAATCGGAAGATGCCAAATCGCTTCGAATGAAGCATATCCCGTCCCGAAGTCGTCAATCGAGAGGCAGTAGCCGAGGTCGGCGATATCTTCTAACCGTTCGAGTTCGCTCGCATACGACATGATATCCGACGATTCGGTCAATTCAATCTTCAACCGATCCGGTAGCCATGGATAAACTTCAATCGAATCCCGAAGCTTCGTCACGATGGACGGATCGACCGAGTGGGCCGACAAGTTGAATGACAAGGAGATGTCTTCAAACGCAGTCCCTTGCCACGCGACGAGCTGCGCAATCGTCTGGTCGAGAATATTATGGGAGAGCCATAGAATTTGATCGGACCGTTCCGCGACGCGAATGAACTCGTTCGGAGGAATGACGCCGATGTCCGGATGGGTCCAACGGGCGAGCACCTCGGCTCCGACGATGCGACCTGTTTTCAATTCAACTTGTGGTTGATAGACGACTGTCAGTTCACCTTTTCGAATGGCATCCGGGAGCGCTTGTTCAATCAGCGCGGCGAGCTGCATCTGGGCCAAAATCTCGGAGTCATACCAGACCGAGGGGGTGCGTGTCTCTTTGGCGTGTTGCAGTGCCTTCATCGCTTTGAACAGGCAATCATTGTACGTCGCCTCCGTCTCGGTCGCTCCGATTTGAATGTGAACGTTTTGTCGTTTATGATTCACCGTCACTTCTGTTGGGAAGAGTTCCAACAACTCATGCTCGTCTTCGTACGAGAACCCTTTGACATACAGCATGAACGTGTCGTCTCGATATCGTCCGAACAGATGTTGGGCATATTTCGAAAGACGGGACTCGACGGCACGCGCGAACTCAATCATAAGCAGGTCGGCGTACGCCGGGTCATACCAGTCGACGAGGTGATGATAATCGTGAATCCGAATGAGGACGAATACGCCGTCAATCTCTTGCTTCTCCCACTTGCGGATGAAGCCATACTCATTATAGAGATTGGTCGCTAAGTCGAACCGGACGAGGCGGTCGACTTTTCGTTCCCGTTCGACCCGGTCCGTCTCATCCTCGACGATGAGATAATACGTCATCTTTTCTTCTCGTTTGAGCGGCGTCAGTTTCACGTTCAGATAGCGGAGATGTTCTCCCTTTAAATGAATGATGAACTGGGCGCTCGTCCCTTGATCGGTCACACCTTCAAGCGCTTGCTCGAACAGGCGGCGACCCGTCTCGGTGAACAATTGGTTGATCTCATATAAGTTCCGGTCACCGAAAAACTGCCGGAACATCTCGTTTCGTTCAATCAAATTATATGAGTCGTCCATTAACGCGATAGCAAGTCCCGTCTCGGAAAAGAGGGATGACCACCGCTCATGGTAGCGCACGAGGTCGTGTGACTGATTCTCGAGCTCATGAACGGTCGAGTGTACGCTTGCGGCAATCTCACGTAACTCGTCCTCGATTCCGCGGAAGTCGTGTGTTTTCGGGAATGTCGCCTCGACGGGTGCTAGACTCGGGTCGATGGCGAGTGCCCGTGCCTTGAGATGTGCCAAATCGTGATTGTAACGATTGCGCGTATAGTAGAGCAAGAATAGGAGTCCAAGCGATAAGAGTAACGTCATCACAAATGACGCAGTGGCGAGAATTCTGTAATGTTTACTCTCTTCTTGAAGCATCGTCTCGGAAGTCGAACGAACCGAGCGAAGGGCCCCGTAAGCATCTTCGTAGATGTTCGTCGAATTGACATAACGGGCTTCTAAGGAGGCCTCGCGATTCGCCATATTGGAGAATGATTGCCCGCTTTCTGCCACATCTACAATCGCTTTCGTTTGGAGCGTCTCGTTCGATTCGAGGATGGATTGAATGAGCGAAGCTTCACCGACAACCATGTCCACGCTCGTTTCGAGTTGTGTCTCGTCGACCGGTTCGCGGAACAAGGCATCTCCATTTCGCATAAGCATCGATTGCATCCGCATGATGGCGTCGGTCAATTCATAGGCCGCATTCGACTGGTTCGTCTGTTCGAGCGCTTGATACAGCCAGCGTCGGTTGATGGAACTGATGACATCGGTCGGGACCGCGTCGAACTGTTCTTCGTCAAGAATCCGGGTCAAATCCTGTGAGAACGTCTGGAGCGTCTCTCGCTCCCGTTCGTTCACACCGGCCTCGAAGTCGTTCAATAGTCGTTCATTGTATTGCAAAGCGCGTTCTTTATACGGTGTGGATAGGAATGACGTCGTCTGATTGGATTGATTTTCATAACGCGTCGCTGCTTCGAACAAGGTCACATACGCTTCGACGCCAGCCAAATCGGCCGCCTGATTCAAGTTCGCGATTGTCACGTCAATGGCTTCTTGTTTTTCATGCCAATAAAAGCTCGTGCCAAGCCCGAACAATAGGACACCGATGAGACAAGCGACCGCGAGCGCCATCGTGTAGGTACGATATGGAATTTTAGCAAAACGGGGTTGACCCATCCGGCACCTCCTTTTTTCCTTCATCATACTTCCGTTTTCGGGTCGCAGGATGAAAATCCTGCAAAACGAAAGAAAAACCCGACTTTCGTCGGGTTTTTTAGCGTGACCAAAGTCACGGTCGCTTATAACCGAGTAAGCGTGACTGCCAATACGGTTCTTTACTGATTTGGTTGTATCCTAATCCAGATGAACCGGCATGGATGAACGTATCGGAATTGATCATGATGCCCATGTGTGACGGTCCTGCGGTATACGTGTTCTCGAAGAAGACGAGGTCGCCTGCTTGAGGGACGTACGACTTTGGTAACTGTGATCCGAAGTAAGCGCCACCCCAATAATTGGCAACGTTCGTCCGTGGGATGCTGACACCGGATTGATTGAATACATAATAGATGAGTCCGGAACAATCAAATCCACCGTTTGCCGGGCTAGACGACGCCCATACGTACGGTGTGCCGACATATTGCTTGGCCACTTGAATGGTCGAAAGTCGTGTCGACTGGGCGCTTTGCCCTTTGATTTCGGTGACAGCTGATTTTGCGACGAATCCTGACGACAGGTGATAGTGGGTCGCCGTCTCTCCGATCACATTCAACAGTTCTCCGCGCAGTGTCGAACCGACCGTGCTACTCGACTCGTTCGCCTGAGACCGAATCGATGTCGGGTAGTACGTATAATATGAGTTGGCGTCATAAGAGCCTTCGACCCAAGACGGGCCGTCTGCCGAGCCTTTCGGGACGGTTTTCACATAAGCCGAGGCGACAAATCCAACCGTATTGCCGTAATAAATCTGTAGCCAGCCTTTCGAGGACTCGACGACGCGTAACGTCTGTCCCGCTTTGACACTCCCGATGATGGTCGCGTTCGTAGATGAACTCGAACGGACGTTCAGGGACGGCGTGTTGACAATGTAATCGACAGCCGCATTGCCGGCACCGGCATCTCCTTCGTTCGGAGCCGGGTCACTCGGTGTCGTGGACGTCTGTTTCAAATAGCCGGCACTCACGTATCCGGACTTCCCGTTATACGTGACATAGTACCAACTACCGGACTGTTTCGTCGCCTTGACGACGGTACCGTTCGGAATCGTTGTGACGAGAGCGTAGCCGATTCCGGCACCTTGGCGCACGTTCAAGTTCGCGGTCGTGACGAACGATTGATTGAGAGATGTATCTGTGCTCGGATTCGTCGGTGTCGCCTCTCCTGATGTTGTTAAATATGTATTGGCGACATATCCCGTTTTCGATCCATACTTTATTTTTGACCAAGACCCTTCAACTGATAGGACGGTGACCGTCTTTCCTTTTGGAATGGTGATCAACACGGTCGTCTTCGTCGACTTTGAGGAACGAAGGTTCAAGTTTGCTTTCGTTTGTGCCGTTGCCGGGCTCGGTGTGACCGTTGTCGGTTTGTCGGTGCTACTAGAGGTCGATGCCTTTTGCAAGTAATCGTTATGCACCCAACCGGTCTGTCCGCCGTGACTGACTTTCGTCCACGATCCGTTCGTTTGGATCGGGGTGAGCGTCGTACCTTTAGGAATCGTCAAAAGAACGCGATGCCACGTTCCACCGGCGACCCGCAAGTTCAATGCGTGTGTCGTCGTGACACGGTTCGTGCTCGTCGTGGTTAATGAGGAACCACCTGTCCCAGCAGAGGGACTGCCTGTGAGTCTCAGTTTTTGACCGACGCGAATGTGATCGGAAGAAAGACCGTTCAACGATTTGATGGTTGCAACGGACACATCGTATGAGCGGCTGATGGACCAGAGCGTGTCACCCGAACGCACGGTGTGAGTGCTCGCCGCAGCCACTTCATCCGCATGGGCAACTAAGCTGACTGCTGCAAGCGCCGCAAAGGAGTAGGTGAGACCGGACTTTGGATTCATAGCGTCACATCCTTTCAAAGAGTGAGAACAAAATCATTCAACGAGTGAAACAATACAAGTTCATTGTAAGGCGATATGAAATACACAAGCAATGGTTCAAAGGGTCAATTGACCTTCCTTTCTTTAAAAGCAGGTCAATAATTTAGAAGTGGATAAAAATGGATATTTAACCGATTCGAAAAAGGAGGAAATATTGACTTTCTGTTGAATTTTGGAAAACGTAATGGAGGATGTTTCGTGCTATCATTAGGTCAAATTAAAATGGGTGAGGTAGCAGAGACATGGTCGAGAAGAACTTTTCAAACCGAACATATCGTAAACATCAAGAGAAACTGTTCGAGCTCGTAAGAATGCCGATTGTGACCGAAGAAACGGTACAGGAAGCCATTCGATATATGTGTGAAATCGTCGCCGATATGCTGGCGGTTGATACGGTGTCCATCTGGCACTTCGATCCATCGTATCAATCCATTACATGTCAAGTCGCATATTCCCACGAGTCAGGAACGCATTATCCGGAATTGACGGTGTATCGTGAACTTGCGCCGGATTATTTTGACGCACTGCAGACGGAGCGGGTCCTTGCATTCGAGGATGTTCGAAATCACCCATGGGTGAAAGAACTTTATACAGAGTATTTTGTGGAAGGTCAACGCATTCATTCGATGCTTGATGCTCCGATTTATGCGAACAATCGTGCCAAAGGTGTCGTCTGTTGTGAGACATTTTTACCGCGAGAGTGGAACTACCTTGAGGAATTGATCGTCAGTACGCTCACGGACTTTATTGCGATTTTGTACTTCCGGCTCGATCGACAGTTAGTGGATGAACGAATTCATCAGTTAGCCTATACAGATGAGCTGACAGGGTTGATGAACAAGTATGCGTTTGTCGATGAAGTCGATGCATTGCGTCAGCAGACGAGAGGATTTTTAGGGTCTATTGTTTATATTCGTGCAGACGACTTTCGATCGATTGAGGATGCGATTGGTACCGAAACGTCTGATCTCATCGTACAAGAGATGGCAAGACGGTTGCGAGAGGTCATCGATGAATCAAGAATTGCGCGCACGTCACAATCGGGATTTGTCATTTGGATTCCTTATGGCGAACGGAGAAAAGTGCGTTCGATTGCGGAACATTTATGTGAGCAAGTCACGCGAGTTCCTTATCGAATTAATGAATTGGATGTCGTGTTGACCACAAGTGCCTTCATTTCGATTGAGAAGGAGAGTCGCTCTACGTTAGATATGATTCATACGACTCGCGTCGTGGCAGGTCAAGCAGATGAGAAACGTGGTGTCATCGCGTTTTTTGAAGAAGAGATGGCACAGGAGGCGTCAGAACGCTTATTGTTAGAAATGAATCTTCGTACCGGGGTGCTCGCAGGTCAATTTGAACTCTATTTCCAACCAAAAGTGAATGCGTCCTCGGGAGAACTGCGGGGATTCGAGGGATTGATGCGCTGGAATCATCCAGAACGAGGGCTTGTACCACCGCTTGACTTCATCCCACTTGCTGAATCGACAGGCATCATCATCGATTTAGAAGAATGGGCATTCGTAACGGCTTGCCGGCAGTTGAAACAGTGGCACAATCGGGGAGACCGCTACGAGCTCGCGCTGAACTTATCGGCACGACATTTTCTATCTGAAGGAGTCGTCGAAAAATTTGCCCAAATCGCTCGGGAAGAAGGGGTCTGTACGAGCTATTTGACCTTGGAGATCACGGAGAGTGTGGGGATGGAAAACCAGCAACACGTCATCGATCGTTTCATCGCATTCCGAGAAGAAGGATTTTCCATTTCGATTGACGACTTCGGGACCGGGTTCTCGGCGTTTGTTTATTTGAAGCATTATCCGATTCATGAGATTAAAATCGATCGTCAGTTCATTCAAGTGACTGAGAATGACCCGACCGGAAACGTCATCGTCGAATCAATTGTCGACCTGGCGCGTGGTTTGAATTTGAAGACGGTATGTGAAGGGGTCGAGACACTCGAACAGTGGAACGCGTTGCGCGAACTCGGTTGTGACGAGATGCAAGGATACTACTTCTCTAGACCGTTACCGCTTGAAGCACTTGAAAGATGGATTGCTGACTATACGACACAGACAAGGGACGCTTGAGCGTCCCTTTTGTTATGGAGTGAATTGGATTCGAATTACAGTGCCGTGTCCCGGTACACTGTCGACCTCGACCATCCCGCCGTGGGCTTCGATGATGTCCCGTGAGATGGACATGCCGAGACCGCTTCCGCGTGCGTCGTCCGTATTCGTGCTCCGGTAATAGCGTTCAAAGATATAAGGTAATTCGGATTCGGCAATCCATGTCCATCATCTACAATCGTCACGATGTCACCTTCGACTCGAACGGTCACGTGCACAGACTCGTCATTGTGAAGGAGGGCATTATATAAGAAATTGAGCATGGCCCGCTTTATGACGGCGGTTCGGTAAGGAGAGAAAAATATGAAAAAATGGATTGGAATTGCAATAGTTTCGATTGTATTGATTGGTGGGCTAACACAGGTGGATTGGAATCGATTTGGGAAAGACACCCTGTTCGTCAAAGTAGAAGCGGTGTCTGACGTGGAAGAGACGACACTCGAGAACGGTGACGTGATGAAGCGATACGTATACACGCAACCCGCTTTCACGTCTGATGGGAAGGCGATGGAAGTCACCTTCACGGCCGCAAACAAACTTCGGGAAGGGGCTTACTTACGCCTCTATGTGAAAGATGGAGACACGGTTACCTCATACGAGGAAGTATCCCGTTCGGATGTCCCACAAGTCATACTTCAGCCATAATTAAAAAAGCCATTCTTCATGAGTTTTCATGACGGATGGCTTTTGCCTGTTCAGACGACAGGTGCTTCATTCGCTTTTAGTTCCAGTTGAAGTATGTACGTTAATTCATGGTGCGCCAATTCAGAGAAGTTCGTCTTTTTGACGTGTGTCCGTGGGCGCAATCCGCATTCTAATGCGATGTCGACGATGGTACGAATCTGATTTTCCGTATAGAATCGCTTTCGGCCGAACGTGAACGGGGTCGGTGGCAAGACGCCATCTGTCTCCCATTTGATCAACTGCTGTTGGCTGCGTGGAATGCCAGCCACACTAAAGGCGCGGCTCAATTCCTTGAGCGGATAAACAATCAAATGTTGTTCTTTATACGAAATTGGTTTTCCTTGCTCCGGTCGGTATGTATCCCACTCGGTCGCTGAAAACGTCAGGTCGGCTTGGTCGAAGTCGTGTTGAGCGGAAGGAATAGAAGTGATACTTGCAATATCTAGGCTGTTCATATGATAGATCTCCTTCTTCAAGACTGACTGGTCATTTCAAAAATGCCCTCCTACGTATCGTACCCCATTTACAAGAATTTAACTGACAGTTTTTTCAAAGAGGGGAAATGATTCGTGGGACTTTTGACGTATTTTTGAACGTTGTCTGCCGAACATTAAGATACCCTAATTGGTATGAAAACTCAATAGAAGCAGTCAATATTTGAAAAATGAATAAAAATTCAGACGATTTAGGACTATCGTCACTCATTATTATAGAAAAATAGAATGAGCACTTTCATCGTGAAAGCGGTTAATAAGGGCGAAGGAGGTGAGACAGATGGCAGCATATCGAGAAGCGGCGACGATGTTTTATTTGGACACCCGGCGACAAGTCGACGGCAAAGAGAAAAAGCAACTCGTTCGCTACGGACCGCTTGGAGGTCAAATGGATGAGGCACGGATGAAACAGTTCGGTGACCTGATGACGGCACTCTTGGATGTCGAATCCGTTACCTACATCGTGGCGCAGGAATTTCTAGTGTATTAACAGGGAGGACTTATGAACAACCTTACTCGTCCCGCCGATCCCCGGCACGATGAGCAGGTGGTCACATGAGTTGGCCCGAGCTCATCTCAAATCTCGGGTTCCCCATCGTCGTCTCGCTCTATTTACTGCATCGGATTGAGACGAAGCTCGATCGCATGATTCAATTGCTCGAGCGAATGGATACCTCGACCGTATCAGAAACCTAATCCCCTATCGAAAGGAGCCATCCCCCTATGGCTGTCTTAACTGAAAAGAAAGCAACGCTCGTCTTGACGACACACCATGACCTACAAACGGCAAAACCGACGAAAAAAGCACAACGATTCGGTCCGATTCGTGCGGATCTGACAGCAGAAACGGTCGATGCATTCGGCCGCCTCATGATTGACCTCGTCATTCAAGAGGACGCGGACCTCGGCATCATCCGTGAATACGATTTAGTCTAACCCACACCCTAAGGAGGAGAATCATCCATGACTGACACAAAACTTGAAATCTCATTTTTAGATACATTCCATAAAGTGGTACGCTTCCGCTTGAACAACGTGAAACAGCCGGTCGACGCTCAGAAAGTAGAAGCGCTCGCCGACTTCATCGTCGCCAACGACCCACTCGCGAAGAACGTGATGGGGTGGACCGAAATCAAGATGATTGAAGGTACGCAGACCGTACTGAGTGAGAAGTAATCGATTGAAAGGCGACTCTTGCAGTTTGAGTCGCCTTTTTTAAGTTTGGTCAATCCCCTTCATTATTTTCTGAAAATTGTCGATAGTATAGGAAACACTGCATGATTGAGAGGGGAATACATAGATGGCATGGAAATCAACATGGTCAAAGGCACTGAGCCGAATCAAACGAAAACCGACATGGACGTGGAAACCGACACTCAAGTGGAAGCGCGGAGAGAAGCGTGAACGCACGACATCTTTCGGAACGAATGTCGGGAAGAATTTGACGATTCGTCAAAAACTGTGGGGACTCGTCCTCATCTCACTCGTCATGGTCATTGGCGTCGGCGGTTACGCGTTATTTTCAATGAGTGATGCGAACCGTCAAGCGGACGATATCGTCAACAACTGGAACAAAGGGCTCGATTACGCCCACGAACTCAATACGCTCGCTGCGAACTATCGCACGCTCGAGCTCGACCATATCGTCTCGGAGGATGCGGCGAAGAAGGAAGAGCTCACGGCGCAGATGAAAGAGATTCGGGATAAAATCAATACGATCGCACCGAAGTACGAAGCACGGGCCGTAAACGCGGAAGACAAGGAACTCTTTACAAACTTCTCGCGTCAATGGGAAATGTATCAGCGTGTCTCGGACAACATGTTGACGTTCAGCTCGACAGGCAACACGGGTATGGCACGTTCATACTATGATGCGCAGTCGCAGTCGACATATGATAACTTTACCCAAAAATTAGCGGACCTCGTCGATTACAACTCAGAAGGGTCACAGCGCGTCGGGAAAGACATGGAGCGTAAATTCATGCAGTCTCTCATGGCGTTGATCGCCGTGACGGTCGGTGCTGTGGCGATTCTCTTATTCTTAGGGTTCAGTTTGTTACGTTCAATCATCCGCCCGATGCAAACGTTGCAGACACGCTTTGATGAACTTGCGACACAAGGCGGGGATTTGACGATGACGATTCCCGTCACGTCAAACGATGAAATCGCGCAAGTCAGTCGTTCGTTCAACACGTTCCTCGGTACACTTCGCGAAATCATGATCGATGTCGATGAGACGGCGAAAGTCGTCCTCTCGTCTTCAAAAGACGTATCCGCTGAAGTGACACGACTCAGTCACTATATGGAAGAGACGTCGGGTACGGTCGAAGAATTGACGGCTGGTATGGAAGAGACGGCAGCTTCATCGCAAGAAATGAGTGCCTCGACGACAGAAATGGGTAGTTCGATCGATTCAATCGTCGACTTATCTAATGAAAGTGCCGAAACAGCGAATCGTGTCGAGACGCGGGCTCACCAAATGCGTGAACAAGCCGTCGTCTCGAAGACGGAAGCAGTGACAATTATCGAGAAGAAACAAGTCGAACTCGCGGAAGCCATCAAAGGAGCACAGTCGGTCGAAGAGATTCGCGTCTTGACGACGGCGATTCTAGCGATTGCCGACCAGACGAACTTGCTCGCCTTGAACGCATCGATTGAAGCGGCACGGGCAGGGGAAGCGGGTCGCGGATTCGCGGTCGTCGCATCCGAGATTCGCAAACTGGCAGAAAACTCACGTCAGACGGTCAACGAGATTCGTGACGTGTCGAACACGGTCATCGATTCGGTCGAACGACTCAATGCGAGCTCAGAAGACATGTTGACATTCCTCAATACGAAAGTCATGGCCGACTACGATCGGCTTGAAGAATCTGCGACGCAATACGAACAGGATGCGACAGTATTCGGTGAGACGGCGAAGACGTTCGAAGGCAATGCGCTTCAGCTTCGCCATATGACGGACAACATTCTTGGGGTCATCCAGGAAGTGGCGACGACCGTGACAGAAGGCGCGGACGGTACGCAGTCCATCTCAGAGAAAGTCCAGTTGTCAGTCGAGCGCTTCAACGACGTTCAGGCGAAGATGGGCGAAACGGAAAAACGGGCGACCGAACTCTCGAATCGCGTGGCGCAATTCAAGCTATAAGCAAGTCTCAGAACCAGGCAGATGTCTGGTTCTTTTTGTTTCTCCCACGAAAAATAAAAAGATAGGTCAATACGTAAATGAATTTCAAATTGTTGGTACAAATTAGGCTGTACCATCCGATATAAAAATGGCAGTAAATAAAAGCAGATAGAAAAAGAGGTGGAAGAGGAGAGGTCTCCTCGTAGTACGTGAAAAAGATGTGGAACACATGGACGTTATCAAAAAAAATCATGGCAAGTGTCGGCTTGATCTTGGTTCTGACATTGGTCGGGATGGCCTATAATCTGTGGACGCTCGATCGGATGACAAGTCAGTATGAGCACATGATTTCAAACGATGTCATGAAAATGAAAGCGGCGGACGACTTGGCGCTCGGGATGGTGCGTCAGGCGTACGGTGTACGTGGGTATGTGCTGGTACAAGACGATGAACGGAAACAACAAATCACCCAGGGTGGGGAAGAAAAGAAAGCCGCCATCGAATCGTTGATTGAACTCGCGGACAACGAGTCCGAACGAAAAGAATTTGAAGCGTTACTCGAATATGCGACTGGCTATGACGAGTTGGCGACACAAGCCATCACGGCGATTGACTCAAAAGATCAAGAAGCAATCGATCGTTTGACGCTCCGTCTCATGCCGGACGTGACAAAGTCGATTTCATCGACCGGTGAAGCATTGCAGGCCGAAACGGAAGAGAAGATGCTTTCGATGCAAACGGATCTCCAAGAAGCGAGTCAGCGTGCCTTCTGGTACTCGGTCGTCATCGCCATCGTCAGTTTTATCCTGACCATGGGCGCCGGATATGCCATCAGCCATATGGTGACGGCACCGCTCCGTTTCTTAGCAAAAGAAGTGGACGTGGTGGCGGAAGGTGATTTGACACGTGAGGACCTTCAAGCGCGCACACAAGATGAAATCGGACAATTGATGACCGGCTTCAACCGCATGAAAGGCAACTTGCGTGAACTGATTGACCGCGTCACCCAAAACGCACAGGAAATCACAGCACAATCGGAAGAACTGTATGCGAGCACGGAAGAGATGGCGTCACAGACGGAGGAAACGACACGTCTCATCGACCGAATCGTGGACGAAACGATTGCGCAGGCGAAAGAAGCGACGGGAACGTCGCAAGCGGTCGCAGCAGCAGATGAAGGCATCGGCAAAATTGCCGGGTCCATCGGCTCGATTGACGATGACGTGTCACAAAGTTTGAAGCTCGCCGAAGAAGGTGGTGCGACGATGGTTCAGGCGAAAGATGAGGTGCTCGCACTCGAGCGGGAGACACGTCGGACGGGAGAATCGATTTCGGCACTGAAACAACAGTCTGACGAGATCGCCCTCATCACCGAGGTCATCCAATCCATTACCGACCAGACGAACTTATTGGCATTGAACGCGGCCATCGAAGCGGCACGTGCCGGTGAACAAGGAAAAGGGTTCGCCGTCGTCGCAGAGGAAGTACGTAAGCTGGCCGAGCAGTCGAAACAGTCGGCGACACAAATCGCCGGATTGATCGAGTCGATTCAGGCACAGTCAAACGCCGTTCTCGACCAGCACGTCGTCAGTGCGAAACGCGTCGAGACGAACACGTTGTTGCTCGAACGAGCGACACGTGCGTTCGAACAGATTGTCAGTCAGCTCGAGACATCAGTCGACAACACGTCACATATCCGCATCGCATCGCATGAGATTGCGGAGACGACGAAACAAGTCGCAACGTCCTCTCAACAAATGTCACAAGACAGTGAAGGGATGGCCGACACAATGCGTACGGTCGGTGAGACGGCTGACGCCCAACTCGCGATGATCCAAGAATTGAACGGGGTCGCTGAATCACTCGGCAATATGACGAGTGACCTGCAGACACTGATTGGTCGATTCACGACATAAGTTGAAAGCCCTGTCTCCCTGGAGTCAGGGCTTTTCATTCACATCGGAACGATTCGCGATGAAGAAAGTGGGGAATCAACAACAAGGTAAACGACAAAAAGGAGTGGATTATATGAAGTATACGGTCATTACAGGAGCTAGTTCAGGAATCGGCTATGAGACAGCGAAGCTACTCGCCGAAAAAGGCAAGTCGCTTGTGCTCGTCGCAAGACGGAAAGAAGAGCTTGAGTCGCTACGTGATGAGATCAAATCCATCTCGCCAGATAGTGATGTCATCATCAAATCGACCGACCTATCATATAGCGAAAACGTGTATGGTCTCTATGAATCGCTCGCGGACCTCGATATCGAAACGTGGATCAACAACGCCGGATTCGGGGATGCGGATCTCATCAAAGATGTCGACCTCGGTAAAATCGAGAACATGATTCGTCTGAATATCGAAGCGCTCACCGTCTTATCGAGTCTATACGTCCGAGATTATCATGACGTCGAAGGGGCGCAACTGTTGAACGTGTCGTCTGTCGGGGGCTATCGGATCGTCCCGAACTCGGTCACGTATTGTGCGACGAAGTTCTTCGTGAGTGCGTATACGGAAGGGCTCGCGCAAGAGTTGAAGCAGAGTGATGCCAAGCTTCGGGCGAAAGTACTCGCACCGGCTGCAACCGAAACGAGTTTCGCCGACCGGGCTCGCGATACGGAAGGGTTCGACTATAGCGAGAACGTCGCAAAGTATCACACGGCGCGCGAGATGGCAGAATTCCTATGGGAGTTACTTGAAGGCGACGAAGTCGTCGGGATTGTCGATCCGGAGGACTACTCGTTCAGCCTGCGCGGACCGATTAAACCGTATGCCGGATAAACAAAAACATCACGCCGCGCTGAACTGCTCCCCGTCAAGTAGACAGGGTAAATAATGAAAACCAGCCTAAACGGCTTGAGACCTGTATTCGACAGGGCTCAAGCCGTTCAGTCGTTTCTGGAGACGATCGTGGTTGTAGAACGATATGTAGTTCTCGATGGCCGATGTGAGTTCGCTATAGGCCTGGAACTCACGCAAGTAGTACATCTCCACTTTCAAGGTGCCCCAAAAACTCTCGATCGGGGCGTTGTCGATGCAACGTCCGACCCGGGACATGCTTCGGGTCATTCCCGCATCTTCTACCATCCGTTTGAACCCTCTCGAGGTATATTGGAACCCTTGGTTGCTATGGATCATCGGACGTGTTCCTGTACGGAGCCCCGCGATGGCTGGCATCATCGTATGGAACACGAGCCCGTTGTTGTTGGACCTCCCGATGCGATAGGCGACGATTGAGCCGTCATACAGGTCGATGATCGCGCTCAGGTAGGCCTTCTTCCCGGCGCCGTATTTGAACTCGGTGACGTCGGTGCACCATTTCTCGTCTGGCCGGGATGCACTGAATTCTCGGTTCATCAGGTTCTCGGCCACATGTTGTGGCGTTGATTTCTTATGTCTCTTCCGCTTCCGGCGGATGATCGATTGGATCCCATGGATATGCATCAAGCGATAGATCCGCTTTTCATTGAACGGGGACAGGCTCTGTTGCCGGCGCAGCCGATTGATGGTCATCGTGATCCGACGGTACCCGTATGTGCCGTTCGCCTGGTCATAGAGTAGACGAATGTCCTCCAGAAGCTTCTCGTTCTCTTCTTGACGCACCGGTATGGTACGATTCAACCATTTGTAATAGGCCGCCCGTGAGATGTCGGCGACTCGACAGAGGAGCACGATCGAAAGGGCCTCCTCTTCGTTCAATTCTTTGATGGCGATATATCGTTGCTGTAGCCGTACCTGGCTGATCACGACTTCCTCTCGATCTCCTCCAACTTTTTTAGAAACAAGATGTCCGCACGAAGAAGTTCGTTCTCAAGCTCCATTTGCTGGATACGGCGCTTAAGCTTCTCTTCTTCGCTTAGTTCGTCCTCTGGCTTCGTACGCCCACGGCGGTCCACGAGCGCCTCTGCCCCGCCCGTGTCATACTTTTTGATCCAGCCATAGACCTGGGCATAGGACACCTGAAATTGTTCCGCGGTCTGCTGGTAGTTGCGTCCATTCTCCAAACAATACTTCACGATCTCAAGGCGCTCTTCGAATGTAGTTTTTCTTCCTTTTGTCATAGCTCGATCCATTCCTTTTCTCGAATCTGTTAACTCGCTATGACTAGTATACTTCTTAATCCATTTACGAAGAACAGACCAATTACTGATCTGATACTTGGAGAGTACCTCCATTCTAGTGAACCCATCGAGATAGTCGCGGACGGCCGCGATTTTCAGTTCCTTAGTGTAAGATTTCCATGCCTTCGATTCCTTCAACGCATCGATCCCACCGGTATCGAATTTCACTTTCCACACCTGGAGGGTGTGCCTAGAGACGCCATGAGCCCCCATGATTTCCTTCCAAGTATATGTTTCTTCTTCCATCATGCGCAGCGCACTCAATTTTTGTTCGATCGTATGCCGACTTCTCGCCATAAAAAACACTCCCCAATAGATAAACAGATTTTTTATTTCATCTGTCTACCTATTGGGGAGCATATCACGCTGGCGTGATGTTTTTTCATGACGTCGGTACAGAGTAACCACCCGTGAAGCGGTGTGTCAGGCGACGTGTCCAGTAACGCAACCGAAGGCGCCACACATAGAGCTGCGACGTGTTCGGAAGAATGACGTTGTCGACGTATTCCGCGAACATGTGACGGAACATCCGCTCTTCACTGCGGTCATAAGTCGCACTCCACATCCCGTGATTCTCGACTTCTAGGAGCATCCAAATCATCTCGTCGGTAAGCGGGTCATCGTCCTTCAACTCGGCCGTCAGTGCAGCGAAACGATGGCTACACATAGACGCGTATAAGGAATGGGCATGCGGGTCATGCGGATTTAATGCTAAGTAACCGCTCGAAGTCTTCATCAGTTCATCGACCATATCGAGCGGAATGTCGTCATACACTTGGAAAAATTCGAGCAACATTGGGACGGTGTCCGGGCCGAATCCGGCTAGACGGACATAGTTCATGATATGAAGACCGGCCTCGCCATGGAACTTGCGGTCGAAGTAGTGGACGGCAAGGGCGCGATGCATGATCGGGACGTCCGGATAGCGTTCGACGCCACGGAGAAAGTGTTGTTCCGCTTCGAACGTGAACCCGGTGTCTTCACTGACGAACCCTTTCAACATATGAAGAATGTAGTGATCGCCGAGCGCGCTCGCTTTGTCGAGCCACGGTTTGGCCGAATCAGTGTCACCTTCTCGAATGTATGGATAAGCGCGCATCGCCGGGAAGAATGGGTCATCCGGGAATGCGGTCTCGCCACGTGTTGCCATGTCATTGATGGCTTCAGCGTTATAAGCTTCTGTTAATTCTGCGAGGAGCATCATCTCAAGGAACGTGCGCTGGAACTCTGGGGTGTGTAAATCGATCGTTTGTGTCATAGGGTGTCCTCCTCACAAGTACTGGTGTCGCTCTATTATACTTGTTCTTGTAACAGGCGAGTAGCATCTTTTGTAAAAACGGGAAATGGAAAGGTAGGACTGGAAAGGAGGGGGAAGACATGGCGACGTTCACTGGATATGTCGCAGAGGTGATGGAGGAAAAAATCCGCGTCACGCCGACGCGGGAAGCGGAACCGTTTGATGGCATCGTGTTTCATGTAGCGAGACCTCTTTTGGACGAGACACCGCTTCTCGTCGGGCAACAGGTTCGAGTCGAGCATGATGAACGATTGACACGCTCCTTGCCGCCACAAACAACGGCATATCGAATCGTTGTGTTATGATGAGGACGAGGTGAATGACATGGGACAACGGAACTTTCTATGGCTCGGAGCCGTCGTCGGCTTCAGTGCCCTCGTCGTCTGGTTGTTGCAAGATGCGCTCCCGTTCTGGGCGCTGTCGATTCTGCTTCTGGTATTAGGAGCGGTACTCGGCAATCTCCAACGACGCTTCACACGTGACGAATAACGAGCACTCCATCATTCGGATGGGGTGCTCGTGTCGTTTTCCTCTTCAATCGGTTCTTCTGGATCGTCTTCGACGATGGAGTCCTCATCCCCGTCTGGTTCGAGTGTCGTCGGTTCTTCTGGCTCCGTTGGCTCTTCCGGTTCGGTCGGTTCCTCCGGCTCCGTCACCGGGGGATCGTCTTCAATCGGCTCTTCCGTTTCCGGTGGGTCCGTCGGTTCCTCTGGTTCGCTCGGCGGTTCCGCAGGCTCTTCTGGCGTCACTTCCGGTGTCGTCGGTTCGGGCTCTTCCACAACCTCCTCTTCGACTTCTTCCTCGACCGGTGCCTCCGGTTCAGTGGCCGGTGGGATTTCAGGTTGCGCCTCAAGAATAGGGGGTGCTTCCGGAACGACGACCGGTTCTTCGGTCAAATCTGGTTTGATCGGTTCGACCGGTGCGAGTTCGATAGGTGGCGGTGCCGGTGCATCTTTTGCGATGAACGTCCGGATGTCTTGTTCAAATAGTGCAGTCGGTAAGGCGATTCCACGCAAATGGATGGCGACGACTCGACCGGATGCTGAAAGGAGTGGACTGCCATACGCATGACGAGGTAATTTAAAGTTTCGGCTATAGCCGTTCTCGGCGAAGGTGACCGTCCCGTTGATGCGTTCTTGCATCGTCAATGTGATCAACGTCTCATCCTCTGCTGCAATCGCTTGCGTGAGGGTGTATGGTGTATTCTCCGTCTCTTCGATTCGAATGACAGCAATGAGATTCGTCCGACCGACGACGGTGCCCGATACGGCCTGCCCTTCATGGTACATGATGATATTCGTCAATCCAGCCACATTCGAGGCGGCTGTGACGACATCGCGTGAACTCACCAAAAATCCCGTCCCGTAACTGACGGTGAAGAGGCTATCTTGTAGTGCGGCGAAATCGACCGGTGTCGCTTCGTCAGCGGAGACCGTATCTTCCCCAATCGGCAAGTTGACCTGATCGGCGAGCGAGTCGGTCGAACGTAGCATGTCCGTGAAATAGGCGTTTCCAATGAAGGTGACAAAGGCAATGAGTGCGATAGCGAATGGGACGGCAAATAACCAAATCGTGCGACGTGAGCGGCGGCCACACGTCGGACAGATCGTTTTCGATCGTGTCTTCTTTCCGCAGTGGGGACAAGTCACAGGGGCACCTTCTTTCTATAAAGTTCGATGCTATGCTTATTCCTTCATTTGGAAAGAGGTAAACAAATATTTTGGAGGGGTCACACATTATACGTCACATGATAAAATCTTCAAAAGATATAGGGGGAAATCCAATGAAATTCATCATCTTATTTGGTCCGCAAGCCGTCGGCAAGATGACGGTCGGGCAGGCGCTCGCCGACAAAACCGGGCTGAAATTATTCCATAACCATATGACGATCGACCTCGTCGGACCGTTCTTCAATTACGGGACGCCGGAAGGGAAGCGACTCGTCCAACACTTTCGTCAAGAACTGTTCGAGGCGGTCGCCAAGAGTGATTTACCCGGCATGATTTTCACGTTCGTCTGGGCGTTTGACATGCAGGAGGACTGGGATTACGTGAAGAAGGTGACGGACTTGTTCGAGTCACACGGGGCGGACATCTATTACGTCGAGCTCGAGGCCGAGATGGAGGAGCGCCTCGCGCGCAATACGACGGAGAACCGTCTTACCCATAAACCGTCGAAGCGTGACATCGCTTGGTCCGAGGCAGAACTGAAGCAGACGGCGACGATGTATCGATTGAACTCACGTCCGGGGGAATTAGACGTCGAGCATTATCTTCGGATCGATAACACGAACTTAAGTCCGGAAGAGACGGCGGCACAGATTCAACAAGCGTTCGACCTATGAAAAAGCGGGTCCCCGTGAAAGGGAACCCGCTTTTGTCATGCCCACCAGTTGGGGCGTTCATAGTCGATTAACACCTGTTTTTCGAGGAGGCGTGGCTCGAGGTAAGACGTGACGCTCGGAAGACGATCATCGAGGTCAGCCGGATGGACCATCACTTCGATGGATCCACCTGGTTCGATGGCGTCGAGCGTCGCATGGGAGACGCCATCCGCGTAGAACTGATCACTGAACCGTTCGGTCACCCACAAGTCTCGGCGTGACCCGAGCGTCGTTAAGGCCCGAAACGTCGTGTCGTATTCTTCAGCGAGACGAATGATGACGTCGTGCAGAACCGGCCAACCGTGAATGTGATGGTGGCTGTCGAGATGGTCGAGCGGAAGTCCGGTCGCAAGGAACGCCTCGATTTGGGCTCTCCACTCCAGATAGACGAGCTCCGGGTCAGGCGAGTCTTCAGTCAAGAAACGGCTCGTGTAGCGGAACGTGCCGTCTGCTTTCGTGAGAGGGGCGCTCGTATCGGCGAGCGGTTTGCCCCAAGATAAGACGAGATGGACCCCGACGCGGAGCGACGGATGTTGTTTCGCGAGTCGGACCGCTTCCTCGACGGCATACCCGTTCATGATCATCGTCGCCGAATTGACGATTCCATTCACGTGACTGTCGAGTGTGCCGGCGTTCACACCTGACGTCAAGCCGAAGTCATCCGCGTTGACCAAGACGAACGTGTTAGGCATTGACGAGACCGAGTGCCTGGTCAAGGACCAGGTCACCTTTCATCATCCCGTACGCCATGTTGTCGATGACTGCGACCGGTACGTCGACGGACGACTTGATTTTGCCTTCGAGGTAGCGGACTTGGGGTCCGATCAAGATGACGTCGACGTTCGACTGTTCTTTCAAGCGCGACTCTGGAATCGCGTCAATGGATGCGTCGAGTCCGCGTGCAGCAGCTTCTTTCCGCATTTTTTCCACTAAGATTGATGTCGACATTCCTGCCGAGCAGACGAGTAAGATGTTCATGTCGTTTCCTCCAATCGATTCAAACGGGTGATCATGTCAATCATTTCGACGGCGAGCTCTTTCACGGTCATCGCCGTCATGAGGTGGTCTTGCGCGTGGACGAGGAGGACGCTCATGTCGCTCGTCGTCCCCCGTGCCTCTTCTTGTAACAGCTCCGTTTGTAGTTTGTGCGCGTCCAAGAAGGCCGCATCGGCTTCTTTCAACTTTGCCGCCGCTTCGTTCGCTTCACCGCGTTTCGCGGCAGCGATGGCCTCGAATGCGGAGGAGCGTGCATTTCCGGCATGTAAGATAATCATAAACGAGAGTTCTTGGATGGTTTCGGTTTTCACGAAATCTTTTCTCCTTCCTCAGTCGCAGCTTTGTTTTTATTGATTTCGGCTGTCATCGCCTTCGCTCCTGCCATGACAAATGGGATATACATCGCTGTGGCAATCGACAAGTTGACGATTTGGAGCAAGACGCCGCGGACGCTACCGCCTGTGACCAAGTAGCCGCTAATGATCGGTGGCGTTGTCCAAGGGACGATGGCGACCGTCTTCGGAACCATGCTTGTCGAGAGCGCGACGTACGAGATGATTGTGAGCGTGACCGGCACTAAAATGAACGGTACGAGCATGATCGGGTTCAATACGATCGGAAGACCGAAGATTACCGGTTCGTTGATGTTGAAGAGTCCAGCTGGCGTCGACAGTTTGGCGACTTGGTGATACGGGTGATTCCGTTGTTTGCGGACGACGATGAAGATGGCGAGCAGGAGCGCGAACGTCGTACCCGATCCACCCATGAAGACGAACGCATCCAAGAACGGTTTTGTGACTGTGTACGGGACATCAAACGCTGACGTTCCGGCTTGGAAGGCAGCCAAGTTTTGCTCGATGAGCGGGAGATAGACCGGTTCGATGACCGAGCCGATGATGTTCGTCCCGTGAAGCCCGAAGAACCAAAGGATGTGGTTCAAGAAGGCGATCAGTAAGGCGGCCGGGAGTGAGTCACCAAATCCTTGGAGCGGTTCTTGAATCGCTTTGAAGATGACTTCAAATACACTGAGTTCGACGACGAGCGTCATGAAGAGCTGGAATCCTGCGACGACCGTCAAGATGATCATCGATGGGATGAGCGCTTGGAATGAACGGGTGACCCCACCCGGTACACCTTCTGGCATCTTGATCGTCAATTTCGTATTGATGAGGTAGCGGAACATTTCTGTGACGGCAATCGACACGATGATGGCGACGAAGAGTCCTTGTGCGCCGAGCCATGCGAAGTTGAGACCCCAGTCTTCAGTGACCGGTACGAGCATGATGTATGAGGCGAGCGACAAGATCCCCGCCGCGAGCCCGTCAATCCCGTATGAACGGGCCAAGTTATACCCGATCGAGAAGGCGATCAGGAGCCCGAGTATCGCGAAGGATGCGGTCCAAATGCTACCACCGAGTCCTTGCCAGTTTCCTTCACCGAACAGGTTGTTCATCGAACCGACGAAGTCGAGTGAGAGACCACCGATATTGACGGCTGGGAAGTTGTTGATGAGGACCGCGAGCGACCCGACGATGATGAGTGGCATGACGGAAACGAATCCGTCACGGATGGCGACTAAGTGCCTTTGGGACCCGATGCGTCCCGCGATTTCAATAAACTTGTTCATGAGTAAACCTCCTTCTTAAATTGGGGTAAGTACGCCTCGTGTGCTGTGAACAGCTCTTTGAGAAGCGGGTCGATCCGTTTCTCGTCTTGGATGAGCGGGTTCATGAGGCAGGCAAGATAGGCGTCCTCGTAAGAACCGGATACAGCCGCTTGGATGGCGAGCTGTTCGAACGTTTTTAAGTTCGTGATGAGTCCACGGATCGGGAGCGGCAACGCGCCGATGGAGATGGGGCGAGGACCGGACTTCGTGATGACGGCGTTCACTTCGATGACCGCGTCGTCTGGTAAATCTCGAATCGTGCCGTTATTGAGCGTGTTGACCGTCTGGATGTCACCGCGGTCGTTGTGAATCGAGTCCATCAAATTGCAGGCTGCGTCTGAATAGTAGGCGCCTCCACGTTTTTCAAGCTCTTCTGGTTTGACGGCGAGATCGACGTCTTTGTATTTCTCGAACAACTGGGCCTCGACTTCTTGCACGACTTCGGCACGGGTGCCGTTTTGTTCGTACGCCTCGAGGTCTTTCTTCAACACATTTTTCGTCTGGAAATAGTACTGGTGATACGGGTTCGGTAACATGCCGAGTGACGATAGGAACGATTCGCTCCAACCGAGCCCGACGATGTTCGCCGGCGAGTAGTCGTTGCCTGCGTTGAGCGAGGCGAGGACGTCACTCGTCCGGTCCACGCCGTCGACCCATACGTGACGGCCGAAGACGAAGTGGTTCAATCCGATAAATTCAATCGCGACTCGTTCGACAGGCGTCTCGAGGATCTCAGCGACCGAGTTTCGCATGTTGAACGGGATGTTGCAGACACCGATGACCTTCTTATGAGATGAGTGCTTGAGTACGGCCTCGGTGACGATGCCCGCCGGATTGGTGAAATTGACGAGCCAGGCGTCCGGACAAACCTCGGCGACTTCGTTTGCCAAGTCGATCAAGACGGGGATGGTACGGAATGCTTTGAATAATCCGCCTGCGCCGTTCGTCTCTTGCCCGATGAAGCCATGCTTGAGCGGGATGCGTTCATCGAGCGCACGTGCCTTGAGTCCACCGACCCGAATCTGTGTGGATACAAAATCTGCGCCGACGAGTGCGGCTCTTCGATCGAGCGTCCATCTGAGTGCGATCTCGGCGTTTGCCTTCTCAATCATCCGCTTGGCGAGACGACCGACGATCTCTAGTTTCTCCCTCCCTTCTTCGATATCGACGAGCACAATCTCCCGAACGGGGAACGTTGCCTGTCGATCAATCAATCCTTCGATGATTTCCGGGGTGTAACTCGACCCACCGCCGATGATGACGACCTTGACTGCCATGGTGCCAACTCCTCCTTTTGAAAGCGATTTCTTTTTGTCGTAACAAATATAACAAATGATACAAATGACCGCAATATAAATAATACAAATAATACAATTTGTTTTTTGTATTTGCATTTGTATGCTTGCTGTATCACAATAAAGGAACCAACCCAACGTAAAGGAGATGGAGATATGTCGCAATCGACGCTCCAAACCGCAATCAAGGATGAACTGCTGTCCCGCATCAAAAGTGGGCACTATAAAGAAGGGGAAAAGTTTCCGACTGAATACGCGCTTTGCGAGGAGTTCGATGTGAGCCGGACGACGGTGCGTGGCGCACTTAACCAGTTGACGACGGAAGGCTATCTGGTCCGTCAACAAGGCCGTGGGACGTTCGTCGCCGGGAAGAAAGTCCAACAGACGTTGTCGTACACGCCGAACAACTATGCGGCCCAGCTTGCCGTTCAAGGGAAACGTGGGCAAGTCGCCTTGATCGACATCTCGGTCATCTCGGCATCTGGTCAAATCGCTTCGGTATTTGAAGCGGAAGACAATGCCCCGATTCAAAAGATTGAGCGAATCCGTCATGCGGACGGGGAACCGACGCAGTATGAGGTCTCGTTCATCCCGTGGCAGATCGCACCGGGGATCACGAAAGAACAGGCGGAACATTCGCTCTTCCGGACACTGGCGGAGGTCCACGACGTGCATGTCGCCAAGACGACAGAGGCACTAGAGATTGCCTTAGCTGATGAGAAGGTGAGTGCGCTCCTCAACTGTCCACTCGGGTCACCGTGCTTCCATATCGAGACGGTGACAGAGGATGAGTCGGGACGAGCGATTGAATACTCACGCTCCTACTTCCGCGGAGACAAGACGAGCTTCGTCATCGAACGGAATTATAAGTGACCTACTCGCCACTTATTTGCTTCGCAAATTGAAGTGGGAGCTTCTTGGGAAGACCGTGCTTTTACCAGCCACAGTTGTTTACCAAGCTCGTCGGGCAGTCCCTGCCCTGAATGGTTGTCAGTCAGCCAACATCAACAGGTTGATGCTCGCGTTGATGTCACGGTCATGATGCGCGCCACAGGCACACGTCCATTCACGGACGTCCATCGCTTTCTTCTGACCTTT